>JAUMFR010000228.1:0-9861 GCA_032119755.1 Solirubrobacterales bacterium
CCCATTCGGCCGGCAACATGAGCATCGAGGATCTCACCGAGCTCGAGGGGTGCGCGAGTCCGGGGCCCGGGGCCTGCGGCGGGCAGTTCACTGCGAACACCATGGCGTGCGCATTCGAGGTAATGGGAATCACGCCGATGGGCTCCGGAATGGTCCCTGCTGTCGACGGCGCAAAGGGTCAGGTCGCGCGCGAGGCCGGACGCCTGGTGATGGAGGTCCTCGAGAAGGACATCCGGCCAAGCCAGATCATCACCCGGGAGTCGATCGAGAACGCGATCGCGACTATCGCGATGTCAGGCGGATCCACGAACGGGGTCCTGCACCTGCTGGCGCTTGCGAGGGAGTCAGGCATCGATCTCGACATTGAGGACTTCGACCGGATCTCCGAGCGGACACCGCTGCTGGGAGATCTCAAGCCCGGCGGGAAGTACGTTGCCAAGGACCTTTACGAAGCCGGAGGCATCGAGTTGCTGGCACATCGTCTGGACGAGGCAGGTCTGCTGCACCGTGAGGCGATGACCGTGACCGGGAAGACGATCGGCGAATGCGCCGATTCCGCCACCGAGACGCCGGGGCAGGAAGTGGTTCTGCCCGTCTCTGATCCCTTGAAGCCCAATGGGGGTCTCGCGATCCTCCGTGGCAACCTCGCACCCGAGGGGTGTGTGGTCAAGCTCGCGGGTCATGAGAGGTCGGGCCAGACGGGACCGGCGCGGGTATTCGAATCGGAGGAAGCAGCATTCGCTGCGGTCAAGGAAAGCGGGATCAAAGCCGGCGACATCGTCGTGATCCGGAACGAGGGTCCCTCAGGTGGTCCCGGGATGCGCGAAATGCTCCAGGTCACCGCGGCGCTGGTCGGCGAAGGACTCGGTGAAGATGTGGCGCTCCTGACCGATGGTCGGTTCTCCGGAGCCACCCATGGCTTGATGGCGGGGCACGTCGCACCGGAAGCCGTGCGAGGAGGACCGATAGCGATCGTCCAGGAGGGTGACGAGATCTCGTTCGACATCCCCAACCGCACGCTGACGCTGAACGTCCCCGAGGAGGAGATTGTGAGGCGCCTCGAGGCCTATGAGCCGCCGGAGCCGAGCTATACCTCGGGCGTGATGGCAAAGTACGCCTCGTCGGTCTCGAGCGCCGCTCAGGGCGCAGTGACCACCCCGCAGTGGGACTGACCGATCAGGCGTAGCCCATCCGTTCGAGGATGGGGATCTCCCTGATCTGTGGCGGTTGAAGGTGGTCCCAGAGAATTCCGCGTGGGCGCGGGTAAGTGGTGGAGACATCCACCACTGCCTGTGGGGTTGAAATCAGGTCCACGGGCAGATCGTGGGCGACCATCGGCAACTCCTGGCGCCTGACCTGCACAGGGTGAACGCTCGTTGCCACGACCGTGTGCTCATCGATCTTCCCGGCCTCGGTCAACAACCCGTATTCGAGGTCGAGATATCCGCCTCCCTTCCCGACCCTCGCACCGTCGAGGTTGACCGCGACCGACCCGCAGAGGATGAAGTCGATCTCGGGTAGCTCTTCCTCGGCCACCACCTTCCCGATCCTGAGCGCCCCCTTGATTGTCGCTGCCTCTCGCCGCTGCTTCGGAGTGAGTTGCTTCGCCTCGATCAACCTGAACGGATGAGGGTCTCTGAGCCGTGGAACCGATATCACCACCGTCTTCCCATCCTCGAACGCGAGACTGCGCGCATGGGCCTGTGGGGAGTCGGGATTCACTCGGATGACTCGAGCCTTCTTCCACAGCCGATGTCCGGCGAGTAGTTCAGCGGCCTGCTTGGAGCCTGCGAAATTCGGGATCCTGCCTTCCGCACCGGGGAAGCGCGCCACACCCCGGTCCTCCATCTCGCGCCACACGAGGCTCCGTATCTGGTCTTTGGATCTCACCTATTCGCGTCTCTCGTGCGGCCCATGAGTCCATCCTACGGCTGCAGCCGACGCATCGACACGCATGATCGCCTGCATGGATGCGAGCGGAATTGGAGGGACGCGGGCGCCCTTCTCGTAATCTTTCAGAAGGGAATGAGGGCGAAATGGACAAGATGAGGAATCGGCTCGGCTCGCACCGCGTGGCGGTGCTTGCGTGTCTAGTCGTCTCGGGCATCCTGGTCCTCGCGGTCGGCGCGGCGTTTGCCTACGACCACTCGCAGAAGGAGCGGATCGCTCCTGGAATCACCATCGGCGGTGTTGCAGTCGGAGGACTCAACCGTGATCAGGCACGCGAGAATATCGACCGGCAGATCGTCTCCTCCCTCTCGCAACCACTCGAGGTCCAGTTCGAAGGCACCCGTTACGAAATCTCCGCTAAGCGCCTGAAGCGAACCGCAGATGTCGACGCAATGCTCGACGCTGCGACCGAGAGGAGTCGTGAGGGCGGCATAGTCTCGCGAATCCTCCGCTACGTGAGGGGGCGAGATGTCGCGGAGGGGGTTCCGACCGAGATCACCTACTCGACCGAGGCTGTGACCAACTTCGTCCGTTCGCTCGCCGAGACGATCGATCGTCAGCCAGAGAACGCCACCTTGATCCCCGCCGGTGATCGGCTCAGGCCAACGCCGGGTGTGGACGGCATCGAGGTTCGGAAGCGCTTCACCAAGGAGAAGATCGATCGTGCGATAGTCGAGCCGGGAACGGTTGCGACCGTAGAGCCAGTGGTGAAGCGAACGAAGCCCGAGATCAGCCGGAAGGGACTTGCAGATGCCTATCCGACCTACATCACCATCGATCGCTCGACCTACACGCTTCGGCTGTTCAAGGATCTCGAACTCTCCAAGCGCTATACGGTGGCGGTAGGTCAGGTAGGTCTCGAGACTCCGGCTGGTCTCTACACGATTCAGGACAAGCAGGTGAATCCCACTTGGTACGTTCCGAATTCGGCATGGGCCGGTGATCTGGCCGGGACTACCGTGCCACCAGGTCCGAATAATCCGATTCGGGCGCGCTGGATGGGTATCTACAACGGGGCAGGGATCCACGGGACCAACGACACCTACTCGCTCGGATCGGCAGCTTCCCACGGTTGCGTCCGGATGTCGATTCCGGATGTGACTGACCTGTACGACCGCGTCTCCGTGGGTACACCCGTCTTTATCCTCTAGGTGGGCGACGGGTCGCCTCGCAGGGATCGGGCATGCAACCGGCGAATACTTACCGAATGGAGACCACGAATCCGGAACTCTCCGAACCCTGGGTGGAGGCACTGGTTGCCTTCGACCGTGATCTGAGCACGCGTGACGCTGCGGAGAGGACCCGAGAGGCCTACAGCACGGATCTCGCACAATTGGCCCGCTGGGCAGAGGATCGCGGGGTTGGGCCGGTCGAGATGACCCACAAGGAACTCCGGCTCTATGCGGCGCATCTCGGCGAGTCGGGCATGAGTAAGGCAACAGTTGCCAGGAAGCTGGCCGCGATCGGTGCCTTCTACTCGACCCTCGTCAGGCTCGGCAGGGTGGGGGCGAATCCGGCTGAACTCGTGCCCGCTCCCAAGCGGGAACAGCATCTTCCGAGGGTTCTCGACCAAGACGAGGCGGCAGCACTGCTCGACCGGATTCCCGCCCGTACACCACTGGAGGTTCGGGATCGCGCCTTGCTGGAAGTCGCCTACTCCTGCGGACTACGTGCCGAAGAGATAGTCGGCCTCGACTGTTCGTCGCTGGATTTCGAGTCGGAGCGGATCCGGGTCGAGGGAAAGGGAGGAAAGACACGGCTCGTCCCGGTTGGTGAGCAGGCGCGTGACGCCCTGCATCGGTATCTCGACCGAGCGCGCGGGTCACTCATTTCTGATCCCGAGGAGGTCGCCCTGTTCGTCTCCAAGTCCGGTCGACGCCTGCACTCATCCGACATCCGGCGACGACTCAAGGTCTGGGTGGACAACGCGGCGATCGCCGGCGGCGTCTCACCCCACGCGCTCAGGCACTCGTTCGCAACCCATCTGCTCCAAGGCGGCGCCGACCTCCGTGTCATCCAGGAGCTCCTCGGCCACTCGAGTGTCTCGACGACTCAGGTCTACACCAAGGTCGAGCCGTCGTGGCTGAGGGATCAGTACGCGAAGAGCCACCCACGCGCATGAAGATCACGGTTCATTTCGACGGAGGCTCCCGAGGCAACCCCGGTCCGGCCGCCGCCGCTGCGGTTGCGTACGACGCCGACGGCGAGGAATTGACCGATCGGGTCGCACTCGTCGGTGAGGTGACCAATAACGTCGCGGAGTACCGGGCGCTACTGCTCGCCGTTTCGCTCGCCACCGATTTGGAGGCCGATGAGGTCGAGTTCGTCGGTGACTCTCAGTTGATCGTCCGTCAGATCACCGGCGAATACAAGGTCAAGAAGGCCGACCTCAAACCTCTCCACGCGGAGGCCAAAGCGGCGTTGACGGCACTGCCGAAGTGGTCGATCACGGATGTGAGAAGGGAATCGAACGAGCGGGCAGATGAACTGCTCAACGAAGCGCTCGATTCGATCTAGGCGTTCTTCCGCACGTACCAGTCGACGGTCGCGGTAGCGACCTCCAGGCCTTCGGCGTCGCTCATCGAGACGTCCACCTGGAACTCGATCTTTCCCTCGTCCGCAAGCCTTGCCTTCAGGCCCTCAGGGTCGGGGACCGAGACTCTGGCTTCGATCGGTCCCTTGGCGAGCTTCAGATATTGGATGCTCGCCCCCTTCGCCAACGGCGTTATCTCTCCGAGCAACTCGGCGAAGGACCCCACGAATGCGCCGCCGCTCGCCGTCTCGGCCAAGGTGAACAGGCCGCCTGCGTGTTGGCTTCCGACGTGATTGCCGATCTCGGGGTCGTCGGGCAGCACGGCGGTCGCGCCGTCCGGACCGAGGTCGGAGAAGGTGATGCCGACCTTCTTGACGAAGGGAATGGAGTTCGCGAGTCCGGTTGCGAGTGCGTCGTAGTCCATGCAGGCTTGAGCCTATCGGCTGCCGGTGATTCGGGCTGTTCGACCTGAAGAGGCACTTTCGGTCGCTCGGCAAACCGATGCAGCAGAACGGTTCGCAAGAGTCCTGCCGATGCGGAGCAGGGGAGTCTCATCACAGGCGGTGACCCTTCTTGTCGTGAGCACGGTGGACGGGGAGTACCGCCGAGGCTCCGATCAGACGGTAAAGTCGTGTTTGCGCGGCTGTAGCTCAGCTGGCTAGAGCGTCTGCTTGCCATGCAGAAGGTCGTGGGTTCGAATCCCATCAGCCGCTTTCCGTCGCCTTCCAATAGGGTGGGCCAGTCTTGAAGGCCCGACCTTCCATCTTCGAGGTGCGGCAATGACGGGCGGCTTCGATCGGTCGAAGTCGTGGCTCGTTGCAACGGCGTTTCTCGCCTCCTCGACCATGGTGTTGGCACTGGGGAGTTTCGAGTTCATGCTGGTCCCGATGCAGATCGATCTCGGTCTCTCGGTCGATCAGGCCAATGCGACCAACCTCATCCCGACCGCTGCATCCCTCCTGGTCGTGTTCGCGGCCAGCTCCCTCTCGGACCGCTGGGGCTATCGCCGCTTGCTCATCTTCGGGGCACTCGTCTACGCGATCGGCGCTGTTCTCGTATCACTGGCCCAGGGATTCGGGATGGTGATGGTGGGGCGCGCTCTCGGTGGTGCAGGAGCGGTCACCCTCGGCATCGTTGGCTTGGCTGCGATCAACACGTCATTCGAATCTCCCGATCAAAGGGCGAAGGCTTTCGCTGCCTTTGCCGCGCTGATCCCCGCCGTCTCCTTCCTGTTCCCTCCGTTGGGGGCGGTCATCTCCGAGAGCGTCAATTGGCGATTCGTCCCCTTCTTCTGGCTGCTGGCCGGTCTCGCCACCGCGGCGCTGGCGTGGCGCCGTCTCTCCCCAGATCAAGGCGTGGCCGGTCGCAGATCCGAGTTGCTGACACCGATGCTCTCGGGTGTGTTCCTTGCATGCCTGGCACTGGCGGCGACCGTGATCACCAGCAGTTTCTCGAGCGCTGTCTTCTTCGCTGCGTTCGCCGCGATCAGCTTCTTGGTCGTCAGGACGCTGATCAAGCGTAGGGGCCGTGAAGGCCCCGACCTCTCGGTGCTGCGTGCCCCTGGCTCGCGGTGGGTGCTGGGAGCGTCGCTGCTCGCCTTCGGGGCGAATTTTTACTTCTTCACCAGCCTCTTCATGCAATACCGCTACGAGGAATCGGTCGTGAAGATGTCGATCATGCTCTCCGCACCTGAAGCCGCCGCGATCTTGGGGTGCTTCGTCAGCGGCTGGGCTGCCGGGCGTTGGGGTGCACCGAAGACGGCGACCGTCGCGTTGGCTCTTGCAGGGTTGGCTCAGCTACTGGTCTTCACCGTCGGTCCTTTCGCGCCGAGCATCCAGCCGGCTCTGGTCCTCACCGTGATCGCGTTGCCGCTCGGGGCATCCCTCGGTCCGATGACCCAGACGCTGATGGACCTCGTGCCGGAGGATCGATCGAGCGGCCCTGCTGCAGTCCGTGACTCACTCCAGAACCTCGGCAGTACGGTTGGGGGCATCTTCGTCGGGACGGTGGGATTCATCGCCTTCGAGATCCACATGCGAGCTCAGCTGGCTGCCACCTCGATGGGCGAGAACCAGGCCTCCAGCGTTACTACCGCGATCAGAGACGGGGCGATCGTCAAGGATCTCGCTCGCCAGCCGGAGATCCCGTCGGATGCAGCGGCGTTGCTCCTCGGAGACCAGGCCGGTCTCCGCCTCTCGCAGTCGGTGACCTACTGGGCAGCAGGGGCAGTCGCCGCTGTTCTGCTGCTCCTGGCCGCCGTGTGCATGTGGCTCTATGTGAGGAAGAAGGCAGATATGGCGCAACCGCTTCCTTGACCGCAGTTCGGCAGCCGCCGATACTAATCCCGGTAGGTACGATCGTAGCCGGAAGGGGTAGATTTGTTCATCCAGTGACCCTTCCTTCGACCGACCAGCATGCGAAGCGCGTCTACGCACCGCGTATGCCGCTCAATGAGCGCCGTCGTCAGATCGTCGACGCGGCAGTGGAGGAGTATCTCGACAAGGGCTTCGGCGGGGCGCGTGTCGATACCATCGCCGAGGTGCTCGGCATATCCAAGCCGGTTATCTACGGCGCGTTCGATTCGAAGGAAGCAATCGCTGTGGCGGTGGTCGAAGAGACACATCGGCAGGAAGCGCTCCTCAATATCGAGGCTGACAATCTCGCGGGATACTCCAAGATCCAGGAGGGGGAGGTCGTCCCGCTCTTCAAGACCGCATTCCGGGTAGCTGCAAAGAACCCACGACTCATAACCTTTCTCTATTCGGACTTTCTAGGTGCGCCGCATGAAGCCATCGCTTACCACGAGCAGGTCTTCGTTCAGCGCACAGCGGGCATCAAGTGGCACCTCGACAGGTTCTTCGATGGCCATTTGGCCGGCGAAGATATCGCCAAGGTCTCGGCGAGCATCATCTCCGCCGCAGGGCGCAGGGGGCTGGTAGAAGTTGCCCGCGGCGAAGCCGATGACCCCGCAGCACTTGCAGAGATCTACGGGGGAGTCATAGAGCGCGGTATCCGCTTTACCTGAGTAGCGGTCTGACCACCTCGATCGCTCCCGCGAGGGTAGCCTTGTCGGAACAACAGTTCGGCGCCTTGGCGGAGTGGTTACGCAGCGGCCTGCAAAGCCGTTTACGCCGGTTCGACTCCGGCAGGCGCCTTCGGCCTTTCATGCGCGACCGGCACTTCTGGCCTAGGATTGCGCTGTGCGCTATCTGATCACAGGCGGCTCGGGGTATATCGGCGGCAGGCTGGTGGAGACGCTGTCGGATCGTCGCGAGGTCGAGAAGATCGTGATCTGCGATCTGGTGCCGCCCAAGGAGACCAACCCGAAGGTGGAGTACACCCGCGCTGATGTGCGGGACGGATCGGGGATCAAGGCTCTGCTCGAGCGCCACCAGATCGATTGTCTGATCCACCTCGCCTTCATCCTCGATCCGATCCACGACGAGGCACGGATGTACGACGTGGATGTGAATGGCACGGAGTCGGTGTTGAGGGCCGCCTCGGAGGCCGGCACCGGTCAGGTACTGGTGACCTCATCGGCCTCGGCCTACGGTGCATTCGCCGACAACCCCAAGCCGATCACGGAAGATTGGCCGGTGCGCGGCGCGCCCGACTTCTCGTACGCCCGTGACAAGGCCGAGGCAGACCGGGTCTGTCAGCTCTGGGCCGCCAACCACCCGGATCGCAAGATCGCGATCGTGCGGCCCTGCATCGTGATGGGTCCGAACGTCGACAACTACATCGCGCGCGGCTGGACCAAGGCGCCCTTCATGCCGGTCCTCGATGGGGTTGACGAGGAATTCCAACTGGTCCACGAAGACGATGTCGTCTCGGCGCTGATCGCCTTGCTCGACGCCAAGGCGAGTGGTCCTTACAACCTCGCCGGCGACGGCCTGCTTACCTGGCGCCGCTCAGCCGAGTTGATCGGCCTGAAGACCAGAGAGATCTCGATGAAGCGCATGCGCAAGATCGCCGGACTGACCTGGCGACTGAAGCTTTCAAGTGCCGATGCTCCCCCCGGCAACCTCGAGTTCCTCCGGCACCCATGGGTCGTCTCGACCGAGAAGCTGAAGCGCGACACCGACTGGCAGCCGCGCTACGACTGCGATCAGACCTTCCGGATCGCGATGGAGGCGAAGGGCAAGCAGTTCGCCTGAAGGTCTCGGCAGCGCCCTGTCGGAGGGTCAGCCGCCAGAGATCCAGGTGATCGCGGCGGAAAACACGAATCCAGAAGCGGCGAGTACTCCGGCCCACCTCTTAACGCCTCGAATCGCGATCGGCACCATCTCGTTGACCACGACCACCAGAAGCGCTCCGGCGGCGATCGCCTGGATCAGGGCGATCAATGCGTCGCCCTGGCCATAGAGCAGCTTGTAGCCCACCAGGCCGGCTACCGCCCCGATCACCACCACGAAGCCGAATCGCATCAGCACCTTCCCGATCGAGAAGCCGCCCGCAAGCAACGCTGCTGCGACGCCGATCGCTTCGGGCAGTCCCGCGATGAAGATAGAGCCGACCAGGGCCAGCGAGACACCGACCGAGCCGAGATGGAGGGTCAGCCCGACCGCGATCGATTCGGGCACACCATCGATCAGCATTCCCACGAAGAGGTTTCGCGCTTCCGTGGGGCTCGCGGCAGCAACTTCTCCATCGGCGGACTCCTCTGCGGCTTTCTCGAGCGGCGCCTCGGGCTTCTCGCGGGCTCCGCCGCGCTCGAGCAAGGTGATGATCAGGAAGTAGCCGAGGCCGCCTATGCCGATGCCCAGAGCGGTCACCCCCGCGCCTGCCTCGTCGTAGGCGACCGAGACCAAGTCGGTGCTGACCGCAGAAATCACCGCTCCCGCACCGAAAGCCATCAGAGAGCCTACGTAGGCAGGCCGGGTGAGCCCGCGAAACCTCCAGACCAGCAGCCCCCCGACCACCAGCGCGGCCTGACCGATTGCCGCGAAAACGGCTGCCTCGAGCATCGGCAGAGGCTAGGGCATGATTTCCCCCTGCGCACCTCCACCCGACTGCCTCGTAGGACCTTCCTGACGCGAAACCCGCACCGGATAAGGCATACTGACCCCTCGCGGGCCCTTAGCTCAGTTGGGAGAGCGCCAGCTCGACAAGCTGGAGGTCACTGGTTCGAGCCCAGTAGGGCCCACTCGCTCGGTGTTCGTCACCCGCCGGGTACGTAGATCCCCTGGCGCACGGCTTCGTAGATCTCGTTCAGCGGACTGGACGAGACCGTGAAACCACCTGCAAACGGTGCGCTGAGGTTGACTATCAAGGCGAGGTCCAGCCCGACTATCAAGGTGATGCCGGCTGCCACGAAAGCATCCCATCTTCGTCCTCGCAGGGTTACGACGATCGAGTTGGCGATCAGAGCGATTCCG
>JAUMFR010000229.1:0-10160 GCA_032119755.1 Solirubrobacterales bacterium
GCCGCGGTCGGATGCGTCGCGGATAGCCTCCCGCTCCGCGTGGGGCTCGCCGCATCTCGCATGGAAACCCTCCCCGATCACCCGGCCTTCCTGGGAACAGATGACGGCGCCCACCAAGGGATTCGGGCTGGTCGATCCCAGTCCTTTCTCGGCGAGCTCGAGCGCCCTGCGCATGTGGGACCCCTCCACGTCTGCGGGGATCGAGGTCGCGACTGGTATCTCGTTCGTGTCCATCGTCTTCACCGCCTGGATCGATCTGCGCTGCCCGAACGATGATACGGGCGCGCGCGAGCTGCGAATGCCGGGGCGTCGAGGCTGCATGAGCCCTCCCCGTGACCTACGCTTCCCGTTCATCGGTATGGGCAGCAATGAGGGAGAAAAATCACCGAGCCGTCTGCGCGGGCCTACTGGAGGGCGGGGGCGGACGCTCAGAGCAGGCGTGATCGGAGGCCTCGCGGTCGCTGCGCTCGCGGCGGGCGGATCATACGCGGCGTGGATACCCAGGAACAGCGTGGGGAGCAACCAGCTCAAGAAGGGCGCGGTGGTCTCGAAGAAGATCGGGACCAACGCGGTGCGCAGGAGCGAGATAGCCACCGGTGCCGTCGCGGAGCCCGAGATCGCAGCTGGCGCTGTGGGTGCGCCCGAGATCGCAGCGGGTGCCGTGCCAAGGGCATACGCCCTGATCGAAGCGTGGCCGAACGTGGGGATCCTGGAATCGGCGAGCGTGCGAATGGGTAGCGCCACCGCGACGCTCGGCGCCGAGGGCTACGTGTGCGTCGACGGACTGGAATTCGAGCCTCGGAATGCACAGACCACCCTGCTGGGAACCGGCCAGAACGCACTCAACTCCACCATGAACGCAACCCTCGGCAGCATCATCGACGTCTCACAGTGCCCCGGTTCCGAAAACGCAGCTTTCGTGGCGATCGATGCCGCAAGCGGTGTGATCGACCCGTCTCCCCCTGGATTCTTTCTGACCCTCTACGACTGAAGGTTGCGGCCCGCGCGGGATCACCCGCTGACCGTAGGCTCTCTGTCCAATGCTCACGGAACTCAGGCATCGGCTTGGAGGTGACTCGGGCAGCGAGGCCGCAGGCTATGGAAAACGCGCGGGGCTGCTGTCTATCGGCGTCGGACTGGCAGGTCTCGTCACGTATCTCTTCTTCGCGATCTCCTCCTATGTGCTCGATACGACCGAGTACGGCGAGCTCGTCATTTGCTGGTCAGCGGTCTTCATAACCGTCTCGATCCTCCAGCGCCCCGTCGAGCAATTGCTGTCGCGGACCGTCTCCGAACACATCGCGCACGGAGAGGGGTACTCGCGCCCCCTCGCTGTTGCAGCCGGGATACAGATCCTCGTCTCGGCGACCTTCTTCGGTGTTGCGTTGCTGTTGCGCGACCCGATCCAGAACGGGCTCCTGCACGGCAACGAGACTCTCTACTGGATCGGGATCGCAGCCATCGCTGCCTACGGAGCAAGCTACTTCGCCCGGGGACTCCTTGCGGGGAGCCACCGACTGACGCTCTATGCCTCTCTGGTCATCAGTGAATCGCTGATCCGGACCTTGTTCCCAGTCCTGGTCGCCGTCGGTATCACCAGCGGCCAAGATGCGGTCGCGCTCGGGATCGTCGTCGCGCCGGCACTCTCGCTGATCTGCGTCCCGGTGGCGTTCCTGGTGGGGGCCGACCGTGGCAGCGAGGAACGCCGACGCGCCATGGTCGACTCCTCCTCCCGGAAGGGGCTCGAATTCAGCGCTGCCAAGGGGAGCTGGTTCGCCGGAGCCGTCTTGGTGATCATGTTGAGCGAGCAGACCTTCCTCAACGCAGGACCTCTGCTCGTCTCCGGTACGGCAGGAGCTGCCGCAGCCGGCTACATCTTCAACGTGTTGATGATCGCCAGAGCCCCCCTGCTCCTCTTCCAGGCCGTAACGACGAGCCTCCTGCCACACCTCACGCGACTCCGGGCCGAGAGGAAAGAGGAGGACTTCCACGCCTCTGTAAGGGTCACCGTCGTGGCGGTTCTGGTGTTCGGGCTCGTAGTTGCAGGAGTGATGGCGGTCGCGGGACCCTTCCTGATGCAGCTCGCATTCAGCGACAAGTTCTCCTACGAGCGGGTCGGTCTCATCCTGGTGAGCCTCGGTATGGGCCTGTACCTCTGCGCGGCGACCCTCAACCAGGGAGCACTCGCACAAGGTCAGGTAAGGAGGGCCGCAACGCGGTGGATCTTCTCGGCGGCGATCTTCGTCGCATGGACTCTCTCCTCGGTGGTCGAAGAGGTGGACCTTCGGGTCGAGGTCGGGTTCATCGGGTCTGCGGCCCTCCTATGCGGCCTGCTGCTGCTGATCTACAGGAACCCCAAGCCCGAGGCTGGTCACGAGATCAAACCGGACTCCCCGGAAGAGGTCGAAGTACAGCTAGCCGCGGCCGACGAGGGCTCCTAGCACCGAATCGACGCTTCACTCGGCGCCAGCGGCCTCTGCGATGCTCCGATAGGCAGCGGCAGGGTCATCGGCGCCGAAGATCGCGGATCCCGCCACGAACAGACCCGCCCCTGCAGCCGAGATCGTGCCGGCGGTATCCGCAGAGATACCCCCATCTACTTCGATCACCGCGTCTCCTGCGACCGCGCCCAGTCTCTCGACCTTGCCGGGAGAGGACTCGATGAACGGTTGACCTCCCCAGCCAGGATTCACTGTCATACAGAGGACCAGATCGACGGAATCTCCGAGCTCTTCCAGGGTCTCTACCTGCGTGCCGGGATTGAGTGCCAAGCCGGCCAGACAGCCGAGATCTCGAATTGCCGAGAGTGTGCGACTCGCGTGAGCCGTCGCCTCAGCATGGATGGTGATGCAGTCCGCACCTGCCTCTGCAAATGCCTCGATCTGATCCTCCGGCCGCTCGATCATCAGATGGACGTCCATCGCGCCGCCGGCAGCGTGTACCTGTCCGGAGATGGCGCTGCAGACGAGGGGACCCACTGTGATGGGCGGCACGAAATGTCCATCCATCACGTCGAAGTGGATCACTCGTGCCCCCGCCTCCATCACCATCTCGACCTGCTCGCCGAGGCGGGAGAAGTCAGCCGACAGCACCGACGGGGCCACCCGCTTGGTCTCGAATAGCTCTCTACGAGCCTTTGGCAGGGAGGTTGACTCAGGAGCGTTCATGGCGCGAACCTTACGGGAGCTATCGCCCCTAAGCCGGTCGCCGACGCCCGCAACTGCTGCGGTTCAGATCGGCCGGAGCATCTGACCGCCGCAATTCATACAGACCGTGTCTTCGGTCCGGCTCATCCGCGCAATCGTCTGATGCTCCCCGCAGTCGGGACACTGCGAGACGAGCTCGTATCGGGACAGGCAGTTGACACAGACGAAGCGACCCGGTAGCTGCGCGGGGCGCAGCCATGGTTCTTTGCAGCTGGGACATTTCGGTCTGTCGAGGACTTCCGGTTCGGCCATCGAGACGATGGTAGTCCGCTCACAGCGCCCTAACCGGAGCATCGCGTCCACGCAGGTAGTCGGCGACCGGCATGGCCCTGCCTCCAGCTGGCTTCACCTGGATCAGCCGCAGGAGGCCCTCAGCACAGATCACGAGGAGATCGTCGCCGTCAGCCAGAACCTCGCCGGTACGGCCGGCTGCCGAGGCGTCGGGAGCGTGGTCGACCGGAACACACTCGACCACCCCCAATCGGTCCTCGGGCCGCTCCCCGAGCATGAGATAGGTCCCCAGCCTGCCTCCCAGTGCTCGAACCCGTCGGTCCAGCTCCACCGCGCTCGACTCGGGCGAGAGGTAACGCTCCGAGGGATCGATCTTCTCCGCATACGTCACGAGGGATCCATCCTGCGGGCTGGCCTGGGCGGTCCCGGACGAGATCTCCGCGAGCACCCTCGCGACGACGGCACAGGCCGAGTCCGCGAGCCGATCAGCAAGGGTGTCGTAGGTCTCGCGGGTGCCGATGCCCAGCGACTCCACCCCCAGGACGGGTCCATCGTCGAGCCCCTCGGTCAATTCCATCACCGACACTCCGGTCTGATCGTCACCCGCGAGCAGCGCGCGCTCGATCGGAGCGGCGCCGCGCCAGCGGGGCACCAGTGACGGATGCACATTTAGGAACCGGTGAGAAGAGATCAACTCCCTGCCGATCAGCTGTCCGAATGCGCAGACGACGACCAGATCGGTGGACCGTGCCGCGAAGGCCGCAGCGACATCCCCCTGGTTTACGTCGGCAGATTCGAGCAGTTCGATCCCGCCCTCCCTGGCGAACTCGGCTACCGGAGTCGGGGTGAGCGACCTGCCCCTTCCCGCCCTGCTGGGTGGAGGTGAGATGACCAGAGCCGGAGAGTGCTCGCCGCCGAGCATGCTCTCGAGCACCCTGACCGCAAACCACGTGGTGCCGCAGAAGGCGGTTCTCAAACCTCCGGAGCCTCGTGGTCAGCGTGTTCCTCGTCCTCGAGGTTCGGCGGCCAGTAGGACTCGCCCTGGCGAAGCGCACGCAGCGCTCCTTTACGCTGCTCGGGGTTGGTTCGGTCGATCGTCAGAACCCCATCGAGATGATCCGCCTCGTGCTGCAACACCCGCGCAGTCCATCCGGTCTCCTCGATCACCACCTCTTCGCCCCTCTCGTCCTGAGCCCTCATGCGTATGGAGACCGGCCTCTCTATCTCCAACGCGACATCGGGGATGCTCAGGCAGCCCTCCAGACCTATCTCTGTCTCGTCCGAGGACCACTCGATCTCCGGGTTCACCACCACCCGGACCTCGTCTCCCTGGTCCGGTCGATAGACGAATAGCCGCCGGAGGATCCCGAGCTGGGTCGCCGCCAGCCCGCTTCCCGGTGCGTCGATCACCACCCGCTTCATTCGTTCGATCTCGCCAACGAGACCTGAGCCGAAATCCTCGACCGGCGAAGCCGGCGAGCGCAACACAGGATCACCGAATCTCAGGACTTCAGCAAGAGCGGCCTGACTCTTGGCCACCTGTTCAGGATCGGGAGGGGAGGATTCGTCCTGGTCGGGAGATTCGACGATGTCAGATTCGGTATCGCTCACAAACCGAGAGTCTAGACCCGGACCCTCACGCCCAGATAGATCTGCAGCCGAGGCTCACTGAGGATCGACGTCCACCGAGATGGCGACACCGCGAGACGATGCCGCCTTGGCCGTCCGCTCTACCGCATCTCTGACCGCGTCGACGGTCGCGGGCCGGTTCTCGGTCTTGATCATCAGGCGGCGCCGATGGCGATCACGGAGTCTGAACAGGGGTGCTGGGCCCAGCATCTCCGCACTGGCGGGCAGCGAACCCGATACCGCCGCTGCGAGCACACCGGAGATCTCAGCCACGGCTGCCTCGTCCGGTGCGGAGCAGACGAGGTCGATGAGATGCGAGAAGGGCGGGTAACCGAGATCACGCCTCCGCTCGAGCTCGCCGGAGAGGAATCCGACCGAGTCGTGAGAAGACGCGTGGACGATGCTCGGCGAACCAACCGAAAGGGCCTGGACCAACACCCTCCCCCCCGCCTCGCCTCGTCCGCACCTACCGGCCAACTGAGTGATCAACGAAAAGGTCCGCTCCTCGGAGCGGAAGTCCGGGATTCGGAGCGACCCGTCGGCATCGAGTACGACCGCGAGAGTCACATCGGGGAAGTCGTGCCCCTTGGCGACCATCTGGGTTCCGACGAGAACACCGGAGTCAGCAGCCTGGAAGTCGCCGAGCACTTGGGCGTGCGAGGACCCGGCCGCCACGGTATCCGCATCCATGCGGAACACCGGAAGCGGTGCAAGCAGACGCTCGAGCTCTTCGGCCACCCGCTGAGTTCCCGCACCGACCTGGGCAATCGTGGCGGAGCCGCACTCCGGGCAATCGGTCGGCATCGGCTCCGAGTGTCCGCAGTGATGACACCTGACGAGACCCTGCTCGCGGTGCATGACGAGGGAAACGTCGCAGGATGGACATGTCCACGGGTGGCCACAGGAGCGACAGACCAGGTAGCCGGCCCATCCTCTCCGGTTGAGCAGGAGGATTGCCTTGCCGCCAGCATCGGCCAGTCCCCCGAAGGCCTCCAGAGTCCTCGGGTGCAGCGGACCCGACCCCGCGCTGCGCATATCGACGATCTCGACCGGTGGTAGCGGTCTGCCATCCACCCGATCGGGCAACTCGAGGTGCTCGAGAGCCACCCAACTCTCCGGACGCGGCGTGGCAGTTCCAGTGACCAACACGGCTCCCGCCTCCTCGGCCCGGCGGGCAGCGACCTCGCGTGCGTCGTAGCGCGGATCGCTCTCCTGCTTGTAGGAGGGATCGTGTTCCTCATCGACCACGATCAGCCCGAGGTCGCGAATCGGGGCGAATACGGCCGAGCGGGGTCCGACACAGATCCTCGCATCACCTGAAGAGAGTCTGCGCCACTCGTCGTACCTGGCACCGGCCGACATTCGCGAATGGAGAAGGGCCACCTGCTCCCCGAAGCGGTCGCTGAACCGGGACTCGGTCTGCGGCGTGAGAGCGATCTCCGGCACCAGGACGATTGCTCCGAGCCCCCGATCCAACGCGGCTTCGACTGCCGCCATGTAGACCTCGGTCTTGCCGGATCCGGTGACGCCATGGATCAGAAAGGACCCGCCGCGACTATCGATCGCATCGACGAGTCGCTCCACCGCCGCGGCCTGAGCCTCGTTCAGCTCCACCTCGACCGCCGGAGCCCCGATCCTCCTCGTCTCCGGACGGCGCATCCGCTCGACCTCGGAGGTGGTGACCAGACCACGCTGTTCCAGCTTCCTGATGCCCGCCCGGTCGGCACCAGCTTCGGCCGACAGCTCCCGTGCGGCTCGTGGACCGCCGGAAACGGCGCGCAGGATCGCCTTTTGACGGGATCCGAGCCTCCCCTTTCCCCCGAGCGCCTCACGACCGCCGAGCGTGATCTCGACCAAAAGGTCTTTACGGGCCTTAGGCCTACGGATCTTCTTGCCCCCGCCGACTCCCGGCGGAAGGGTCAACCCGAGACCACGAGCCGGGGTGGAGCAGTACTCCTCGCCGAGCCAGAGCCCGACCTCGACGAGATCCCTCGGGACGGTGATATCCAGAGATGCGATCGGCTCGACGAGCTTGTCAGGCGGAACATCGCTGGTGTCGGACAGGCCGACTACCAAGCCGAGCACGCGCTGCCGCCCGAACGGCACCTCCAACAGCGCACCGACCTCGAGGTCGCCCATCCCCTCTGGAACGCGGTAGTCGAACGGCCCGCGCAATGCACGGGCCGTGATCAGCGGTTCAATTCTTGCGATGGATTTCACGGGGCGAGGCTACGCGGCCCTACGGACAGCCGGCCAAAGAGCCTTTCCCGGTTCAGCCGGACAGTCAGGCGCGCGAGCGGAGGGAATCGGACCTATCGGTCCTCTCCCAGGTGAAATCAGGTTCCTCCCGGCCGAAGTGACCGTAAGCAGCGGTCGGGCCATAGATGGGGCGATGCAGGTCCAGGCTCCTACGGAAGGCGAGGGGCCTCAGGTCGAACTCCTCGGCGATGAGTTTCACGATCGCCGAGTCGGGGATCGTTCCCGTACCGAAAGTGTTGACGGAGAGGGAAACGGGGTGCGCCATCCCGATCGCGTAGGCCACCTGGACCTCGCAACGAGCTGCCAGACCGGCTGCAACTACGTTCTTGGCGACGTGGCGGGCCGCATAGGCCGCGGAGCGATCCACCTTCGACGGATCCTTGCCCGAGAAAGCGCCACCTCCGTGACGTGCAGCACCCCCGTAGGTGTCCACGATGATCTTCCTGCCGGTGAGGCCGGCATCCCCCTTCGGGCCGCCGGTGACGAATCTCCCGGTCGGGTTGACGATGAGTATCTCCTCGAGGGTGCCGTCCTCCCAGAGGTCCGAGTACTCGCCTTCGACCACATCCCGAACCACGTTTTCGATCAGGTCGGACTTGACCTGGTCGGTCTCGACCCCCTCAGCGTGCTGGGTCGAGATGAGCAATTTCTCTACCGCAACGGGAACCTCATCCGCGTAACGGATCGTCACCTGGGTCTTGCCGTCCGGGCCCAGATATTCGATGGTTCCGTCCTTGCGCACCGCCGCCAACCTCTCGGCCAAGCGGTGTGCCATCTGAATCGGCATCGGCATCAGGGCCTTGGTCTCATCGGTGGCGTAGCCGAACATCATCCCTTGATCCCCCGCACCCTCGAGGTCGGCCTTGTCGGTGGCTCCAGACCTGGCCTCGTCGCTCCTGTCGACTCCCTGAGCGATGTCTGCGGACTGTTGATCGATCGAGACCTGGACCTCGTACTCGCCTGAGGTGAATCCCAGATCCTCAGGCGTGTATCCGATCCTCTCGATCGTCGCCGAGACGATCGCCGGTATGTCGAGAGTCGCATCGGCGCTGATCTCGCCAGCGACGACGATCAGCGCCGTATTCGCGAGCACCTCACAGGCCACCCGACCGTTTGGATCCTGACGCAAAACCTCGTCGAGGACTGCATCGGATATCTGGTCACACAGCTTGTCCGGATGACCCTCCGTAACCGACTCGGAGGTGAAGAGGTGTTCGTTCTCCGCAAGGGGCTTGGTCATCGGAGATCCAGAACCACCTTCGACCTGAGGCGAGCTGGTTCACCGTCGATGGAGACGCCAACGGAATCGATATTCGAGATGTCGTCGCTGAGGGCTGCGTACAAGGGGTCTTCCGCCAAACCGGCGAGCTCAGCGAGGCGCGTGAGCTCTTGGAGGTCGAGAAAGAGTAGCGCCGAGGGAGAATCGGAGAGAGTCGAAACGGACCCCTGCCAGGCTTCGGCCGATGCAAGCCCGCCTTCGCCCTCGATGATCCTCAGCACTCCCGCCTTGGTAGTCGAGACTATGAGCCGTCCGTCGTCGATTCCATAGGAGAGTCCAATCCTGCTCGGGCCCTTAAGCGAATGGATCTCGACGCCGTTCCGATTCTTGGTTTCGAACCGAGGGACTCCTCCACGCCCACTGGCCAGTGCGACGGCGAGCGGCTGCTGGAGCTCCGCCAGCTCCTGGCTGGCTCGCTTACCGTCGACTGAGTCGAAGATCAACGTCGCCTCCGGAGGGCCGTTCGTCGGTTCGAGGATCAGCGCGGCCTGACCGTCGAGCGCCGGCAGGAGATCGCGAAGAGGGTCTTTCCCTGCCTCACGGACGAACTCCTTACTGATGCCGTCGAAGTTGGACGCGAGTTCCCCGCCTAGTGCCGTCTCGACCACGCTGGCGAGAGTCGGCCCCACCTCGCCCACTCCGAAGAAGGCCAGCGCGTCGGCGGGTGCTAGCTCGGACAGAGCCGGGCTGAAGCCTGGAACCTCGGTGAGCGCATTCGGATACTGCTTCAACCTCTCGGCGGAGAGATCGCTGACGATCTCCACGACGAAGGCCCGATCAAGTGCCGAAAGGGAGACAGAGAAGCCTTCGGTGGCTCGGTAGTCGACGAAGGCTCCGAGCTGCCCCAGGCTTCCGCCTTCTGCGCCGAACAGCGCTTTCGCGCCCCTGCCGGATACGTAGATGTCGGCGAACCGTTGCTCAGGAAGCTCTCCGCGAGGACCCACATCGGGTCCGAGGGGCTCCTGACCTCCCGCAGCGACCGAGGCCGTCTCCTCCACCGCGGGTCGGGCACCGAATACGGCGAAGTCTCCGATCCGGGCCCATGCGAGGTCGCCCGGATACTCAGCGATCTCGGTTCCATCGACCTCTGTGGTCCCGACAGCGGGTCCTCCAGAGGCAACCTCGAGCAGATCCTCGACCCTCCCGGACCCGGCATCTCCATCGCCATCCACCCCGGCGATGAAGACGGCTTCAGATTCTTCCCCTCCGCTGCCGGGGAGGACGGCGAGTGCGACTTCGCGCTGTGCCCACGGAAGTACATCCCGGCCCAGTTCGATGTCGCCGGCAGAATCTCCCGCCAGACCACCGAGGACTGCCTCGCCGACCGCCGAGAAGTCAGGGATCTTCCTGCCCAGATCGCCGGAAGCCTCCAACTGTTCGCTTCCCTCCTCCCGGACGAGGTGGGCATAGAGCAGGGCATCCGAGGGCACCAGGTCGATCGCTCGGTCAGGCGGCGGACACTGCTTCGCGGGGCTGAGACTGCACGGAATCAGGGGCAAGGGGACGAACAGGATCACTGCGAGAAATGCGGCGACCGATCCGGCGGCCAGCAGTCC
>JAUMFR010000230.1:0-6487 GCA_032119755.1 Solirubrobacterales bacterium
AGTGCCTCGGCGAATTGCGGGCATCGCTGGAGGAGATCGGAGCCACCCTGCATCTGGTCCAGGGTCGTCCCGAACAGCGGATACCCGAGTTCGTCGAGACGGTCGGTGCAACCGAGCTCCACTTCTCACGCGACCTGACCCCGTTTGCGAGGAGAAGGGGTGAAGAGGTACGTGATGCGCTCGAGGGAAAGGGCGTCGAGTTGGTGGCTCATGACGGAACGGACACGGTCGACGTCCGTCCGATCGCAACCCAGAAGGGCAAGCCGTACACGGTGTTCACGCCGTTCTTCCGCAACTGGGAGAAGGTGCCGCGCCGCGAGGTCCTGCCCGTCCCGAAGAAGGCGAGCTCACCAGCCGGTTCACCGAAGCCGACAAAGATCCCGACACTCGCCGACCTGAAACTGGAGCAGACTCTGGGGGACCCTCCGGTAGGTGGCGAGAAGGAGGCGCACCGTCTGTTCGAGAAATTCCTATCCGACGGCGTCGACCGCTACACAGAGATCCACGATGCACTGGGGCAGGACCTGACCTCCCGGCTCTCACCCCATCTGCATTTCGGAACGATCTCGCCGCGTCAGATCGAGGAGGCCCTTCCTCAGGGAGAGGGTCCGGAAGGGTTCCGCAGGCAGCTCTGCTGGCGCGACTTCTACTCACACGTCCTCTACCACTTCCCTGACAACCGAACGACCGAGTTCCAGCAGCGCTACCGGAAGGGCTTCGGTTGGTCGAGGAACGCGAAGGCGTTCGCCGCCTGGGCCGAAGGCCGCACCGGCTTTCCTCTGGTCGACGCGGGTATGCGCCAACTGCTCAGGGAGGGCTGGATGCACAACCGAGCCCGGCTGGTGGTCGGATCATTCTTGACCAAGGATCTCGGCATCGATTGGCGGATGGGAGAGGAGCACTTCATGCGCTACCTGGTCGATGGCGACGAGGCCAACAACAACGGCAACTGGCAGTGGATCGCGTCGGTGGGAACCGATCCTCAACCGGCCTTCAAGCGCATTTTCAATCCGGCGCTGCATCAGGAGCGTTACGACCCCGAAGGGACCTACGTCCGGCGCTTCGTGCCGGAGCTGGCAGATGTCCCCGACAAGTTCCTGGCCGAGCCCGCGCGGATGTCGGCCGAGGAGCAGGAGGCTTGCGGTTGCGTGATCGGTCGTGATTATCCGGAGCCGATGGTCGACCACAAGAAAGCGCGCGAGGAAGCTTTGGAGCGCTACCGCGCCGCCAAGGAGAGGGAGTCGAGCGCCTAGGAGATCAGGCGCTGGCTACGGCAGCGGCGTGCTTTTCCTTCGCCGCCTCGATGATCGAGTCGATCTCGCTCCGATTACCGGCACGCATCAGCTCGATCGGATCGGGATCGCCATTGACGATCTCCTCGAAGAATGCCTTCCGGTCCTGATAGGTCGGAAGTGTGGACTTGGCCCAGCCGCGTGCCTCGTTGAGGACGATCGCCAGCTCCGCGTAGGGCTCACCGAAGGTGTCTGCGATCTCCCGCTTCATCCTCTTGGCGAGTGCCGGTGAGGCACCCTGGGTAGAGATGGCGATGGCGAGCGATCCGGTCCGCACGATCGCGGGCAGGATGAAGTTGCAAAGCGGCGGAACGTCGACCACGTTGGCGAGCATCGCTTTCTTCTCGGCGTCGTCGTAGATTCCGATGTTGACCTCGCTGTCGTTGGTTGCGGCGATCACCATGAAGGCTCCCTCCAGGTCGCCGGGCTCGTAGACCTTCCGGTCCCAGGTGATCGACCCCTCTTCGGCGAGTTCCTCGACCGCCTTGCAGGCTTCGGGCGCGACCAGATGTACATCCCCTGCGCAGGCGAGCAGACCATCGATCTTCTCGAGACCGACATCGCCTCCACCTACCACCAGACACCTGCGGCCCTTGAGCCTGAGGCACGCGATGTAGACAGGCGTCTCCTGCATGTCCTTGACGCAGGTCTGATCGCAGATCCCCTTGCGGAACTGGCAGACGCACTCTTTTCCGGCATACGCCTGAGCGGGCATTGCCAAGCAGTTTAGAGGTTCGCTCCGTACGCCCGCCACCCGATTCGACCCGCTCGCCCGACCTCCTACCCTTGGAAAGGTGAAAGCGACGCCGTATCTGCCGGAGATCGAGGTTCGCTCACTGGACGGAGCGCGTCTCGTCATCCCACGTGACCTGGAAGGCGTCAAGAATCTTCTCTCGATCGCATTCCACCGCACCCAGCAGTCGTCTGTCGACACCTGGACGCCGGAATTCGCGCGCCTCGAACAGGCCGATCCCAGCCTCGTCTCCTATGAGATACCGGTGATCTCCCGCCGCTGGGGGCCTCTGCGACCCTTGATCGACGGTGGCATGACGGCTGCCATCCCGGACCCGAAGACCAGAGCCCACACGCTCACCTCCTACACCGACGTGGGCCGTATCACCAGGGCACTCGGTCTAGAGGACACGGACCGGATCGCGGTGGCGGTTGCCGATCGCGAAGGCGGCATCGAGTGGCTCCACCGCGGAGACCGGACCGATCGGGCGGCCGATTCGCTGAGGGTTGCGCTCGATCTCTGAGTCGGAGCCCAACGGGATCCCGACGGCGTCTCTTCGGCGCGGATCTCTCTGCCTGCTACGGTCTCGCCCCGTCAGGGGAGAACTCCCCCGGCGAGCGTATTGAGAGACCAGAGCGGGATCGAACGAGGGCAGCCATGCGACTGATCATCACCGAGAAGAACAACTCCGCGAAGAAGATCTCGGCCATCCTGAGCGACGGCGAGGCGAAGGAGTCGGCCTCGTTCAAGACTCCGTTCTACACCTGGAGTCAGGGTGGGGAGGAGCAACTCGCCATCGGACTGAAGGGCCACGTGGTCTCACCCGCCTTTCCGGAGAGCTACTCGAACTGGCAGAAGACCGATCCGCGCGACCTGATCGACGCGGAGTTGATCGTCGAGCCACGCGACAAGAACGTGGTCCGCGCACTCCAGAAAGTCGCCGGCGATGCCGAAAGCGTCGTGATCGCGACCGATTACGACCGTGAGGGTGAGCTGATCGGTCTCGAGGCTCTCAACCTCGTCCTCGAAGTTCGCCCGGAGGTAGAGGGCAAGGTCACTCGGGCGCGTTACTCGGCCTTGACCAGAGAAGAGGTAGATCGTGCCTTCGGCGACCTCGACGAGCTCTCGATGCCACTCGCCAAAGCAGGCGAGGCGCGTCAGGACATCGATCTGATCTGGGGCGCCACGTTGACCCGCGCCGTCTCGATGGCAACCAGACGCTTCGGCTCGAACTTCCTCTCGGTCGGCCGCGTTCAGAGTCCCACCCTCGGATTGATCGTGGAACGCGAGCTGGAGCGCCGTGCTCACGTCCCCGAGCCGTACTGGGAGGTGAGCGCACGCTTCGCTCATCCCGATGGCAGCTTCGTCGCGGCGCACTCGACCGATCGCTTCTGGGACGAAGCAGAGGCGAAGGCCGCGGTCGCCAACACCGCCAGCCCGGGCACGGTCGTCGAGTTGAAGTCGCGTCGCCAGACCCGCAAGCCGCCCACCCCGCTGAACACCACGGCGTTCACCACAGACGCCTCCAACCGCCTGGGCATCACCCCGTCGCGTGCGATGCGGATCGCCGAGGACCTCTACATGGACGGATACGTCTCCTACCCCCGCACCGACAACACCGTCTACCCACCCTCGCTCGACGTCCGGCAACTGGTCGACGAATTGGTCGCGATCAAGGACTTCTCGGTGGCGAGGGACCTGCTGTCCGGCTCCCTCACCGCCACCCGGGGCAAGAAGGAGACCACCGACCACCCTCCGATCCATCCGACTCAGGCAGTCAATCCTTCGCGTCTCGAGGCCCGGAGTGATCAGCACCGCAAGGTCTACGAGTTGATCGCCCGCAGGTTCCTCGCGACCTTCTGCCCTCCGATGATCAGTGAGGGAACCAGAGCGAACATTCAGGCTGCTCCCGGACCCGTCGCCGAGGTTGCGGGCCGCGATCCGGAGGTCTACTTCGTCCGCGGCTCGGTCGTGGTCGACCCCGGATTCGCCGCCATCTACACCTATGCCCGCAAGGCCGATGAGGAGATTCCGAGGCTCGAGGAAGGCCAGACACTCGAACTAGAGGGCGAGCCGATGCTCGAAGGCAAGGAGACGCCACCTCCCGGCCGGGTCAGTCAGGGCAAGTTGATCGAGATGATGGAAGAGCGTGGTCTCGGCACCAAGGCAACCCGAGCCGACATCATCCAGAAGCTCTACGACCGCGGATACGTCTACGACAACCCGCCGAAGCCTTCCGAGACCGGCATCGCGATGTACGAGGCGTTCAAGAGTTTCGTTCCCCGCATGGCGACCCCCGAGATGACCGCCGAGATGGAGTCCGAGATGGATCAGATCGCCGCCGGCGCGACGACCAAAGACGAGGTGGTCGAGGTCTCCCGCAACATGCTTCGCTCGTCTTACGACGAGATGGGTGGCGACCTGATGGGCGAGGAGGACGGCTCGAAGTGGGGCGAGTTCGCGAAGCTCGTCTGGAAGGGCATGGACGAGGACCGCGTGCTCGGTCCCTGCATCGTCTGCCGCGAGGCTGGCCGTACGGACGAGAAGGGCGCGCCGAACATGTTGCGGATCATTCGCTCCAAGAAGTCGGGCAAGCGATTCGTCGGGTGTAACGGCTGGGATGGCGACAATCCAGACTCGCCTGACAGTTGCGACCAGACCTTTCCCCTGCCCCAGAAGGTTCGCGGCCTCTACCGGATAGAGGAGACCTGCTCGATCTGCGAGCGAACTCCGCGGCTGCAGGTGGTCCCCTTCCGTGGTCGCCCTTGGAAGTTGTGCCTCAATGACGAGTGTCCGTCGATGGCCGAGATGAAGCGTCGTCGAGCCGAGCGCGAGGCCGCGAGGGCAGCCAAGAAGGCCGCCGAGAAGGCCGGCGAGGAGAAACTGGAGGGAGTGGCAGCGGCCGAGGCTGAGAAGATCGCTGCCCAGGCCGCTGCGACCACCGTGCGCAAGGCCGGCACCCGGAAGGGGACCGGCGGCAAGGGCAAGACGACCAAGGCCAAGGCCGGCTCCGCCTCGAAGACGCGCAAGGCCAAGAAGCGGACTTCCAGATCGAGCAAGAAGTAGCGGCTTCGTCCCGTCGACGGCCCGCGCGGATAGCCTGCCCGTCACGTGTTCGTTTCTCTGGAGGGAATAGACGGTTGCGGCAAGACCACTCAGGCCGGGCTCCTGGCCGATGCGCTCGGTGATGTCGCGTTGCGGGTGCGCGAGCCGGGCGGGGCGGTGGCGGCCGAGCGGATGCGCGAGATCCTCATCGACCCCGATCTGCCGCTCGATCCCCTGGCCGAGTTGATGCTCTTCTGCTCGGCTCGCGCACAGGTGGTGGCCGAGGTGATCCGCCCGGCTCTCGACGAAGGCAAGGTCGTGGTCTGCGATCGATTCTCGGATTCGACGGTGGCCTATCAGGGAATCGCCCGCGGGCTCGGGGTGGACCAGACCCGACAGGCATGCGAGATAGCCACCGGCGGCCTCTGGCCTGATCTGACTCTCTACCTCGAGATCGATCCCGAGATCGCCGGCACACGCACCGACGGCGGCGATCGATTCGAGGGCGAGGGGCTGGAGTTCCAGCGCGCAGTCGCCGACGGTTACCGGCTCCTCGCCGACTCCGAACCGGACCGGATCCACGTATTGGACGGCTCTCGCCCACAGGATGAGGTTGCGGCGGATGTCCTCGCCGAAGTGGAGGAGGTCCGCAGGCAGGTGGCCGAGCGATGAACGCCGAGTCTCCAGCCGCGATCGCCCCCGGCCAGCCCCGGGCAAATGCTTCTCTGATGGCGGCTCTCGGCTCGGGTCCCGCACACGCCTATCTCTTCGTCGGTCCTAACGGCTCTGGCAAGCGCGAGGCGGCCCGGACCTTCGCTGCCGAGTTGCTGGCAGATGGCTCCGACGATCCCGAAGGTGTCCGACGGAGGGTCATGCGTCATCCCTCGCCTCATCCCGATCTGGTCTGGGTCGAGCCCGCGGGAGCGACGCATCTGGTCGAGGGCATCCGCGAGGATGTGATCCGGGGCGCAGCGCTGCGACCTGCCGAAGGCTCACGGAGGGTGTTCGTGATCTGTGAGGCCGAGGCGATGCGCGAGGAGAGTCAGAACGCTCTACTGAAGACACTCGAGGAACCGGGGAATTTCGCGCACTTCCTCCTGCTTGCCACCTCTCAGGATCGGATCCTTCCCACCATTGGATCACGCTGCAGCGTGATCGAGTTCTCCCCGCTCCCGCCCGAGGCGGTTGCGCAGCGGCTCGGGACCGACCCTGATGACCCCGCCACCATCGCTGCGGCACGTCTGTCCGGCGGCGACCTCGAACTCGCGCGCCTGCTCCTAGACAGCGGAGAGTCTTCTCTGCGGCAGGTCTCCGAGCGCGCGGCTCGCGCGGCCCTGGCCGATCCGCAGCCAGCCGCGCCATGGCGGGGCCTGCTCGACTACGCGACCGAGGCCGGCGAACAGGCGGCTGCGGTGGA
>JAUMFR010000231.1:0-3667 GCA_032119755.1 Solirubrobacterales bacterium
CCGACGACACACATGCCAACAGGGTTGAACAGGTGGCTCAGTTCAGCCGTGGACTGAAGCTCCTCTCCCGCGAGCTGGCGGTCCCGGTTATCGCGGTTTCGCAGCTGTCCAGAGCACCCGAACAGCGACCCGACAAGCGGCCCATCCTGTCCGATCTGCGCGAATCAGGATCGATCGAGCAAGACGCCGACATAGTCGGATTCCTCTTCCGCGACGAGTACTACACGAAGGAGAACTCCGAAGAGCCTGGAATCGGCGACCTTATCCTCGCCAAGCACAGGAACGGTCCTGTCGGAGTAGTCAAGATGGCCTTCATCTCCAGGTATCCCAAGTTCGCCGACCGGGCAATCAGGGACGTACCCGCGGAACAAACCGCTACCGACGACCCCCCGGTGAACGACCTCGCAGAAGGTGGCTGAGATGCGAGTAGCCGGCTCAGGGGCACTCGCCGAGGAGCCCTCGGTCTGCCCGAAGGGAACATGCGACGGCTCGGGATGGATACTGGGGCCGGAGGACATCGCTCGTCCCTGTGGGTGCCGGGAGCGCAAGATCGCCAGGGCGAAGTCACACGGTGTCTCATCTGTGATTCCGGCGAGATACCGGGGGGTCTCGTTCGATCGACCACCGGTGACGCAGATCAACGAGGCGGTGGTCAGCCAGGTTCGGGAGTACTGTGATCGGCTGGAGGAGAGCCTCGATTCAGGGCGGGGCCTCTGGTTCTTCGGCAACTCGGGCACCGGGAAGACGACCCTTGCGATGCTCGTCTCCAAACTCACGCTCGAGGCAGGCCGAACCGCTGCCATCTACTCGATGCCGCAACTACTCTCGAGGATCCGCCAGACCTTCGATTCGGTGCCTGGCGAGGAGTCCTATCTGGACCTGTTCGGCCAACTTACCTCGGTCGACCTGCTGCATCTGGATGACCTCGGGTCGGAGAATCGGACTGAATGGGTACTGGAACAGCTCTACGCGTTGATCAACGAGCGCTACGAGGCTGAGAGATCGCTGGTGGTCACCACCAACCTCACGGCCGAGCAGCTCGAGGAGCAGATCGGTGAGCGGGTCGTGTCGCGTCTGGTCGAGATGTGCGGGGATCCACTTCCGCTGTACGGCGACGACCGTCGGTTGAAGGTCGCTCCACCCCCGCCCGATTCCGCTTCATAATCTGCCCTCGTGCCGGGACTAGTGATAGTCGGAGCCCAGTGGGGCGACGAAGGGAAAGGCAAGGTGACCGATCTACTCGCAGAGCGGGCGGACATGGTCATCCGCTTCCAGGGAGGCAACAATGCCGGCCACACGATCGTCCGAGACGGAGAGACCTTCAAGTTCCACCTCATCCCCTCGGGGATCCTCTATCCGGGAAAACCCTGCGCTATCGGGAACGGAGTGGTACTCGATCCGGGGGTCCTGATCGGTGAGATCGAGGGCCTCAAGGGCCAGGGGGTCGACGTGAGCGGGTTGAAGATCTCGGCCAACGCCCATCTGATCATGCCGTACCACCTGCTGCTCGATACCGCGGGGGAACTCCGGCTCGGGAAACTGGAGATAGGTACGACCCGACGGGGAATCGGCCCTGCCTACGCCGACAAGGCCTCGAGACTGGGGATCAGGGTGCAGGACATGCTCGATCCGAAAATCCTGCGTCAGAAAATCATGGCTGCCCTCGAACCGAAACGGCAGATCTTCCAGGAGCTCGAGGTGCAGAGGAAGCGCATGCGTGACGAGGGCGTGGATACCGCCGGTCTCGACGATCTGGATGCGCGAGTGGACCTGCATGCGATGACCGAGGAGTACCTGACCTACGGACATCAACTGGAGCCGTACATCGCCGACACATCGCGGCTGTGCTGGGAGACACTCGACAGGAATGCGACCGTCCTGTTCGAGGGAGCTCAAGGGACGATGCTCGACCTCGATCACGGCACTTATCCATTCGTCACCTCATCAAACCCGGTGGCGGGCGCTGCCTGTGTCGGAGCCGGGGTCGGACCGAAGGACATCGACGAGGTCTGGGGAATCGCCAAGGCCTACTCGACACGGGTGGGTGCAGGTCCGTTCCCGACCGAGCTGACCGATGACCTCGGTGAACTACTCCAGCAGCGTGGGGGTGAGGTCGGTACTACCACCGGGAGATCGCGTCGCTGCGGTTGGCTCGACCTGGTTGCCTTGCGATACGCCGTCCGACTGAACGGAATGACCGCTCTCGCCCTGACCAAGCTCGACGTCCTCGCCGGGGTCGGTCCGATCAAGATCTGCACCCGCTACCGGCACCCTGACGGTGCCGTGTTCGACGACTTCCCCTACCACCAGAGCATCATCCACTCGGCTGAGCCCGAGTACGAGGAGGTGCCGGGTTTCGACGAAGAGATCGGGGAATGCAGGTCTCTGGAGGAGCTTCCCCAGGCTGCTCGGGACTATCTGGATCTGATCGCCGAGCGAACCGGAGTGCCCGTGGCTCTCGTAGGGGTAGGCCCCGGCAGAGACCAGATCATCTGGGCCAGACCACCGGCGATCTGAGTGCCTAACGGCCGGTGCCAACCAGCTTCACGCGGTGGTACTGGACTCCCTTGCCCGAGGTGACGGTCAGATACCCACTCCTCTTCTTTGCGCTCTTGGGCATGAAACGGATCTTCACGGTGCAGGACGTCCCCGATTCGATCATCGCCGTACAGCTTCCCCCCGCGCGCTTGAACCCCCGGCCACTAACCGAGTACTGACCCACCGTTGCCGGAAGAGAGGATGTTCCGGTGAGGGTCACAGACTTGAATCGCTTACGACCCACCTTCACCTTGCCGAACCCGAGCGGAGAGGGCGTACCCGAGACGGAAGCAGCGTAGTTTCCGATCCAGGTCCGGAAATTGACTACGCGAGTGTAGGTGCCCGCGTACCCGACCGCTGCGCAACCGGCGCCGCCGCTGACCAGCCCCACCAATGCGCGCCCGGAAGTAGTATCGACCTCCAGAGGTCCGCCGCTGTCACCCTGACAGGCATCCTTCCCCTCGTCGTTCCCCGGGGGATTCGGTGTGTTTCCAGCGCAGAAGGTCGAGAAGATCGGTAGGCCCGGGTATGCGGTCTCACAGTCGGCATCGGAGACCACCGGCACCTCGACTTCGCGCAGATCATCCGAGTTGTACTGGGTCGGGCAGGGAGGCGCCGGCGGACCACTGCCACACCCAGCCGGTTGCGAAACCGTGCCGCCCCAACCCGCTACATAGGACGGGTCGCCCGGCTCCCAGAACGAGGCCTGCGACGGCTTGATCACCGCGCGAACCGGCTGACTCGACGGCTCCGACAGCTCGAGGAGGGCGAGATCGTTTGCGGCGGTCGAATCGACGTAGTTCGGATTCAGCACGATCCGGCCAAGTGGGATCCGCTCGCCGCCCGTGCCACTGAGTTTGTGCCGGCCGGCCAGCACCTTGATGGCACCGGGTGGAAAGACTTCGGATGACTCGACCACGCAATGACCGGCGGTCAATACCCACCTGTGCGCAATCAGAGTTCCACCGCAGTACCAGCCGGAGGCGGGGTCGAAAGAAGCCAGGTAGAGAGCGACCACAGAGGGCCATGAACCTGAGGGAGCTACCGTGCCTCCAACGATCCGCGGAGACACGCGAGTCGACTCATCCGATGCCGCTGCGGTGCCCATGGCGCCGGAGAGGGTGACGGC
>JAUMFR010000232.1:0-3391 GCA_032119755.1 Solirubrobacterales bacterium
AACCGATCACGAAGAGGACGAGGACGAGGGCAAAGCCGACAACCCCGGCCCGCTCCATCACCCTGTAAGAGACAGGTCGCCCCCTCAGCTTCTCGACCAAGCTCCAGAAGATATGGCCGCCATCCAGAGGGAGGAACGGGAAGAGGTTGATGATCGCCAACGAGAGACTGATCACTGCGAGCAGCGTGAGTGCCGTACGAGCATCGAACTCGATGGCTTGTCGAGTTACCTCGTAGCTACCGACCACACCGGAGATCTGTTTCCGCTGCTCGGCGTCGAACAACCTCGAGATCGCCGTCAGGGTTGCCCCGGTGACGGTCCCCATGAACTCGACCGAACGAACCGCTGCCTCGGGAATTGTCGGATCGACTGGCACGACTCGCCCGGGTTCGAAGCTGAAACCGATCAGGTTCCGGTCGCTGGCCGCGTCGTATCTCGGTTTGATCCGGAGCGTCTGCTCATCGCCGGCGCGAGAGACCTCCATAACGACCGGAATCTCGGCCGCGCACCCATCCGTCGGCTCTCCGGGACAAGAATGGCTTTGGATTCGCTCTCGGAGGTCTTCTGCTCGTGCGTCGAATGTATCCCCCCTCCCCACACTGCCATCGACGGAGAGAATACGGTCGCCGGGCTGTAGTTTCCCGACCGCAGGACTGGCAGGCTGAACACTGCCGACCTTGAGGCTGGTACCGACAGCTTCCTTCACCCCGAAGGCCAGGGCGAACAAGATCAGGAAAGCGACCAGCAGGTTCATCGCCGGACCGGCCGCGATCACGACGATGCGTTTCCAGACCGGCTGGTGGTAGTAACCGCGGTGTGCGATGTCCGGCGGAAGCACCTCATCCGGATTCATCCCCGTGATCTTGACGAACCCTCCTGCCGGGATCGCACCTATTCCATACTCGGTCTCCCCCCGCTTGATGCTCACGAGCTTGGGCGGGAAGAAGAGGAAGAACTTCTCCACCCTCATACCCGTCGCTTTGGCAGCAAGGAAGTGGCCCAACTCGTGAAGGATCACGAGCGCCGCGAAGCCGACGAATGCGAGGAACCAACTCATGCTGGGACCTCTCGCGCGATGATCTCGGCGGCCCGTTCTCGCGATTCCGCGTCACAGTCCAGGACCTCGGTGAAGTGGGACAACTCACCGACCGTCTCCGCCTCGGCGAGCGTCATCGCCACGACCTCGGCAATCATCTCGAACGAGATTCTCTGATCGAGAAAGGCATCCACTGCGACCTCGTTGGCTGCGTTGAGGACGCACGGTGTTGTGCCGCCACGTCGGCCAGCATCGATGGCCAGCGGGAGACATCGAAAGGTCTCCAGGTCAGGTTCCTCGAACGTGAGCTCTCCCGCGAGCGCGAGATCTAGCGACGGGACCGGCACATCCGCTCTTTCGGGGAAGTGGATCGCGTAGGAGATCGGAACTCGCATATCGGGGTAACCGAGGTGCGCCAGCGTCGCACCGTCGTTCATCGAGACCAGTGCATGGACGATCGACTGCGGGTGCACGACTACCGCGAGATCATCGTAGTCGAGGTCGAACAGATGGTGCGCCTCGATCAGCTCGAGGCCCTTGTTCATCATCGTCGCCGAATCGATCGAGATCTTCCCTCCCATAGACCAGGTTGGATGGGCCAGAGCCTCATCCCTGGTGATGCCCGCCAGGTCTGAACGTCCCCTGAAGGGCCCGCCCGATGCAGTGAGGGTGATCCGCTCCGCTGAACCAGGGCCAGCTGCGGCGAGTAGCTGAGCCACCGCTGAGTGTTCGGAGTCGACCGGAATGATCCGGGCTCCACTGCCCTCCGCAAGCGCCATCACGAGGTCGCCACCGATGACCAGTGACTCTTTGTTGGCCAGCGCGAGATCGATTCCTTCCCCCAGGGACACGATGGTCGCCCCGAGGCCACCTGCGCCGACGATGGCATTCAGCACCAGGTCTGCATCGCTGTCGCAGATCATGCTCTCTATCCCCGTCTGCCCGTTCAGCACCGACCCTGACCAGTTCTGGCGGGCTGAATCCGCGGCCAGCGGGTCGTCGAGCACGATGGTGGATACGCCGTGCTCGCGGGCCTGCTCGACGCACGCCTCCCACCGATTCCCGGCGCTCAGGCCGACTACCTGGATCGTGGGGTCCGCAGCGACGATCTCCAATGCCTGGGTCCCGATGCTGCCGGTCGATCCACAAATGACGATCCTCTTCATCCTGCGGAGTTTAGGCGCCGCCTGCGGCGGGCCGGGCGACTAGAACCCGAACAGCTTGACCAGGTAATAACCCACGATGACGGTGAACAGGACTGCATCGAGGCGGTCCAGTACCCCGCCGTGGGGCCCGAAGAGGCTCCCTGTGTCCTTCGTCGCGAGGTCGCGCTTCAGCAATGAGGCAAACAGGTCTCCGACGGGTGCCACGAGAGCGATGATCGCACCCATGGCCAGGGCGTCGAGGCCAGGAAGCCAGTCCTGATACAGCCCAGCCAACCAGAACCCCAGCGTTCCTCCGATGAACCCAGCAATCAGTCCCTCGATAGTCTTGTTCGGAGAGATGCCGGGTGCGAGCTTTCTCGAACCGAAAAGCCGTCCCCCGACATAGCCCAGGGTGTCGGCGAGGAAGGTGGCGACGAGCACGTCGAACAACAGAGCCGCGCCGTGATCTGGTACCTCTCGCAGCAGGACTGCGTGGGCAAAGGCCATCCCCATCCAGGCCAACCCGAGGATGCAGACGGCTATCGACGCGGTGATATCCCGTCTGTCGCTACGCATCGCTGCCGCTGCGAAGCAGAGCGGTAGTACCGCCACGAAAGCGATAAGGACCCCCCCTGTGCCGCTGTAGAGCGCCGCAGAGACCATTCCGACGAGGCAGACGTAAGCCGGCCATTCCAGCGGCCTCAGTGCGCTCGCCATCCTGAACAACTCGCGCAGACCGAGTAACCCGAATACAACCATCAGCAGTGCGAAGGTCTCACCGCCGACCACGATCAAGAAGATCGCGAAGACGGCGAGGGGAACCGCCCATGCGATGCGCTTGAAGGTCTCGGAACGCAGCGCTCCCAGCGGCCCCTGCTTGCGGGGCGGACCGGCCGGTGGATTACTCGTCGTTGGCTCCTCGGCCGGAGTCTCCGCGGGAATCTCATCTGACGGCTGTGAGTCGCGTTGGCCTCGAGGAACGCCGAACTGGAACGACGGTGGGTCGAGATCGTCTCTCAAGACCGCCCCCCGAAGCGCCGCTGTCGCTGGTCGTAGATCTCCAGACACTTCTCCAAGTCGGCACGCTGGAAGTCAGGCCACATCTCGTCCCTGAAGACGATCTCCGAGTAGGCGCACTGCCACAAGAGGTAGTTGGAGAGCCGCTGCTCTCCGCTCGTTCGTATCAACAGGTCCGGGTAGTTCATCTCAG
>JAUMFR010000233.1:0-1737 GCA_032119755.1 Solirubrobacterales bacterium
ATCGAAGCGGGATTCCCGATCACCTCCCCAGGTGACTTCGAGGCCGTTCAGGCAATCGCGAGGGGAGTCGAGGGCCCCACGGTCTGTGGCCTTGCCCGAACCCACAAGGCCGACATCGATGCCGCGTGGGGGGCGGTGAAGGAGGCTGCCCGACCGAGGATCCACACCTTCATCTCGACCTCGGACATACACATCGAGCATCAGCTCCAGGCAACCCGTGAGGATGTCAAGGGCCAGGCACGCGCTGCAGTAGCTTTGGCCCGCTCGTTGTGCGAGGACGTCGAGTTCTCACCCATGGATGCAACCAGGGCAGATGTAGAGTTCACCGCTGAGGTCTGCGCCATTGCGGTCGAGGAAGGGGCGACGGTCGTGAACATCCCCGATACCGTCGGCTATACGACCCCCGAGGAATACGGGGCCTACATAGCGAAACTCTATGAATTGGTCCCTGGGCTCGCCGAGGCGACGGTCTCGGTTCACTGTCACGACGATCTCGGACTGGCGGTCGCCAACTCCTATGCCGGCTTACTGGCAGGTGCGAGACAGGTCGAGTGCGCTGTCAACGGCATCGGAGAGAGGGCAGGTAACTGCTCGCTCGAAGAGATAGTGATGCTGCTTCGCACGAGGCGGGATGTGCACGGGCTCGACACCACGCTCGACACCAAGGAGCTCGCTCGCACCAGCCGTCTGGTGTCACGTCTGACGGGATATCAGGTTCCTCCGAACAAGGCGGTGGTGGGGAGGAATGCCTTCGCCCACGAGTCGGGCATCCATCAGGACGGCGTTCTCAAGGAGCGCTCTACCTACGAGATCATGGACGCTACGGAGGTCGGGTACGAGTCGAACACGATCTTCCTCGGAAAGCACTCGGGAAGACATGCGTTGCAGGATGCGCTCGAGCAACTCGGGTTCAGAGTTGAAGGGGAGGCCCTCAACCAGGCTTTCAAGAGGTTCAAGGAGCTTGCAGACAAGAAGAAACAGGTCTCGGCACTCGATCTGGAGGCGATCGTCTCCGACGAGATGCGCGAGCAGACAGAGCGATACGTCCTGGAGTCCTTCGATATCGAGGCCGGCAGCGACAAGCCCCCTCTCGCCAGGGTTGCGGTCAAACTCCCCTCGGGTGTGACGACCTCCGCTGAGGCGACCGGCGACGGCCCGGTCGATGCGATCTTCATCGCGATAAAGGATGCGGTGGGGGTGGAGGCGGAACTGAGACGCTACGGCGTCGAGGCGGTCACAGAGGGGACAGATGCGCTGGGCGAGGTGACGGTGGTACTCCGCGCGAATGGAGTGCTCGCGACGGGCCGAGGGGTCGCCACGGACATCCTCGAGGCCTCTGCTCGAGCCTATGTCCGTGCTGTCTCCAACGCTCTCGAGGGGGCAGCCGTGCGCGAAGCCGAGGAGGCAACAGCGGATGCCGTCGGGGAGCGTTCGCCGGGCCCCTGAGGCCATAATCAGCTCATGCCGAAGACACTCTTCGAGAAGATATGGGAGTCTCACGAGGTAGATGCGGATCTCATCTACATCGATCTCCATCTCGTGCACGAGGTGACCTCGCCTCAGGCATTCGACGGACTCCGTCTGGCCGGCAGGGGGGTGCGGCGCCCGGATCGCACACTCGCCACCGCAGATCACAACGTTCCCACCGATGGGACCCCGACTGCGGCGATGATCGCCGATCACCTCTCGCGTGAGCAGGTGGAAGCGCTCGAAAGGAACTGTGAGGAGTTCGGGATT
>JAUMFR010000234.1:0-5650 GCA_032119755.1 Solirubrobacterales bacterium
TGAGCAGGTGGAAGCGCTCGAAAGGAACTGTGAGGAGTTCGGGATTCCCCTCTACAGCCTCGGTTCGGACCGGCGAGGAATCGTTCACGTGATCGGACCCGAGCTCGGACTGACTCAGCCCGGGATGACGATCGTCTGTGGGGACTCGCACACCTCGACACATGGCGCTTTTGGAGGGCTTGCATTCGGCATCGGTACCTCCGAGGTGGAGCATGTACTCGCCACCCAGACCCTGGTGCAGCGCCGACCTCAGACCCTCCGTATCGACTACTCCGGAACCCTGAGCTCCGGTGTGACCGCGAAGGACTTGATCCTCGCAACGATCGGAAGGCTCGGTACCTCCGGGATGCAGGGCTATGCAGTCGAGTTCGCGGGTGAAGCGATCCGCGGGCTCTCGATGGAGAATCGGATGACCATCTGCAACATGACCATCGAGGGAGGGGGGAAGGCCGGGATGATCTCTCCGGATGAGATCACCGTCGAGTTCGTCCGTGGGCGTCCCGCTGCTCCAGAGGACTTCGAGGCCGCGGCAGCGGAATGGCTCGGACTTGCAACCGATGAGGCAGCGACCTTCGACCGCGAGGAGGTGATCGAGGCGCCTGACATCGCGCCGATGGTCACCTGGGGGACTACACCGGGTATGGTCGCGGAGGTTACCTCCGAGGTACCGGACCCCGCTCAGTTCGACTCCCCAGCCGATCAGGAGGCCGCATCACGAGCCCTGGCGTACATGGACCTGAAAGCCGGAACTCCACTGACCGAGGTCAGCCTCGACCGCGTCTTCATCGGCTCTTGCACCAACTCGCGAATCTCTGATCTACGCGAGGCAGCCTCGGTGGTCGAAGGAAGGAAGATCGCTCCGACGCTCAAAGGCATGGTCGTCCCGGGTTCACAGCAGGTCAAGGCCAAGGCCGAGGAAGAGGGTCTGGACGAGATATTCAGATCGGCTGGCTTCGAATGGCGCGAATCGGGCTGCTCCGCGTGCCTCGGCATGAATCCGGATATCTTGCAGCCTGGCGAGCGTTGCGCGTCGACCTCCAACCGGAATTTCGAGGGAAGGCAAGGCAGACTCGGGCGCACCCATCTGGTCAGTCCGAGCATGGCCGCAGCTGCCGCAGTCGAGGGCTCATTCGTCGACATAAGGGGCTGGTCTTGATGGAGGCAATTGATCGCATCGAAGGACAGGTTGCGGTTCTCGATCGGGCCGATGTCGATACCGACCAGATCATGCCGAAGCAGTTCCTCAAGCGGGTCGAACGCACGGGCTATGGCGAGTTTCTCTTCTACGACTGGTTCAAAGACGGAGAGATCGAACTGCCGGCGCATCCGATCCTCGTAGCCGGCAGGAACTTCGGTTCCGGTTCCTCCAGAGAACATGCGGTCTGGGGCCTCTACGACTACGGGTTCAGAGCGATAATCGCCCCGTCGTTCTCCGACATCTTCTACTCCAATTGCACGAAGAACGGGCTGCTTCCGATCATCCTCGACGAAGAGAAGTGCAAGCTGGTGGCCTCCTCGGGGCGCGCTGTGATCGAACTCGACGACGAGACAGTCACCTGCGAGGAGGGTGTGTTCACTTTCGCGATCGACGAGGAGATCAAACATCGCCTCAGTAACGGACTCGATGACGTCGCTCATACGCTGCAGCGGATCGAGCGAATCGATTCATTCGAGGCTACCGGTGCGGCTGATCGCGGCCCGGACACGCTAGCGCTCTGATGGCCGTTTCCTCGATCACCTTGCTGCCTGGAGACGGGATCGGTCCCGAGATCGCCGATGCGGCCAGGGATCTCCTCGATGCAATCGGCGATTACGAGATCTCAGAGGGGTTGATCGGGGGAATCTCGATCGACGAGAGCGGAGTAGCACTTACCGACGAAACACTGGAGCAGTGCAGGAGGTCGGATGCCGTGCTCCTTTGCGCGGTAGGTGGCCCCAAGTGGGACACCACCGATCCTGACGCCCCTAGACCGGAGCAGGGCTTGCTCGGGTTGAGGAGTGGACTGGGGCTCTTCGCCAACCTGAGACCCGTCCGGCCCTTCAAGGCCCTCCTCGACGCGAGCCCCCTCAAGCGGGATCGAATAGAAGGGACTGATCTCCTGGTGGTACGAGAGCTGACCGGTGGGATCTACTTCGGGGACACCGGACGAAGCGGAGACAGGGCCTTCGACGAATGCGCCTATACGGTCGAGGAGGTCGAGCGGATCACGCGGATTGCCTTCGAGTCGGCCCGCTACAGGGATGGCAAGCCCAAGCCGCGGGTCACCTCTGTCGACAAGGCAAACGTGCTCGAGACCTCTCGACTCTGGCGTGAAACCGTCTCGCGTCTGGCTGCCGATGCACCCGACATCGATGTGGAGCATCTCTTGGTCGACAATACTGCCATGCAGCTGGTGTCTCGCCCGACCGACTTCGATGTGATCCTCACCGAGAATCTCTTCGGCGACATCCTCAGCGATGAGGCGGCGATGCTGACCGGGTCGCTCGGCATGTTGCCGTCGGCCAGTCTCGGTGCAGGCGGTCCAGGCCTGTTCGAACCCGTCCACGGTTCTGCGCCCGACATCGCCGGCACAGGACAAGCGAATCCACTGGCGACCTTCCTCTCGGTCTCGCTGATGCTCCGCTTCGGACTGGAGCAGGGGGAGGAAGCTGATCAGATCGAATCAGCGGTCGAGGAGACCCTCGACGCAGGCTTCCGGACTCCGGACCTCGCAACTGGCGCAGATGGGGAGAGCGCTGTCGGTACCGACGAGATGACCCGCGAAGTGATTTCGCGGATCGCCTGACCGCCGTCGTTCACTGGCCGACCGTTCATCAGGCATACTCAGATCGGTATGGGTGCCTCAGGAATAGAAGAACTCGAGTGGATCTGGATGAACGGCGAATTCGTCCCTTGGCAGGACGCCAAGGTGCACGTGTTGAGCCACGCTCTTCACTACGGAACGGGTGTCTTCGAGGGCATCCGGTGCTACGACGGCGACCAAGGTCCTGCCGTGTTCAGGCACCGAGAGCATCTCGAGCGTCTCGAGCGTTCGGCGGAGTTCTACTACATGAAGATTCCTTATTCCGTCGACGAGCTTGCCGAGTCGACCCGTGAGCTGATCCGGCGCAACGGACTGCGTTCTTGCTACATCCGGCCCCTCGTGTTCCGGGGGTACGGGGAGATGGGCCTGTATGCCAGCCATTCCGAGGTCGATGTGACGATCGCCGTCTGGCCGTGGGGCGCCTATCTCGGCGAGGAAGGCAAGAAGGTAGGGATCAAGGCAAAGGTCTCATCGTGGCGCCGGATCTCTCCTTTGAGCCTGATTCCTCAAGCGAAGGCCTCCGGTCAGTACCTGAACTCGATCCTAGCCAAGACCGAGGCCGCGGACTCGGGCTACGACGAGGCGATCCTGCTCGATGAGCGCGGGATGGTATGCGAGGGGTCTGGAGAGAACATCTTCGTAGTTCGGGATGGTGAGGTCGCCACCCCACCATCAGTCGCATCGATCCTCGACGGGATCAGCCGTCGCTCCATCATGAGGATCGCGACGGACCTCGGTTACGAGGTAGTGGTGAGAGATATCGCCAGGGGAGAGCTCTACCAGGCAGACGAGGTCTTCCTAACGGGCACCGCGGCTGAGATGGTGCCGGTCCGGTCCATCGACCAGCATGACCTCGGCGAGCCCGGGGAGATCACACGGTCCTTGCAGGAGAGGTTCGAAGACGCTCTGTACGGACGTGCCCCTGAGTACGGTTCGTGGCTGGATCCGGTAGGAGAGCCGACCGCGCCGGCTCCCCCGGAGCCTCGCCCCGATCAGGTTCAGGCCGAGGAAATCGGCGAGCCCAAACCGCGTATCGTTGAGAGCCAATGACCTGTTTGCGCCGAATCGAGCGAATTACCGGGGCCGCGTTCGCCTGAGGGCACGCGGCTGGCAGCAACCGCTGCCGCCACCACCCGCCGAAGAAAGCGGGTCCGGAAAAGTCTCGATTCAAGGAAGGAAGCAATGGAACAGGTTCAGCTTTACGACACAACACTCAGGGACGGGATGCAGGGACAGGGTATGTCTCTCTCGGTCGAGGAGAAAATTCGCGTGGTCCACGCTCTAGACGACCTCGGTGTGACGTTCATCGAGGCGGGGTTCCCTGGCTCCAACCCGAAGGAGGTGGAGCTGTTCGAGAAACTCGAGCACGAAGATCTGAAGACCGCCGTGATCACGTCCTTCGGCATGACCCGCAGACGTGGTGTCGAGGCTCGAGACGATGAAACCTTGCGGTTGTTGGCCGACACCTTCGCTCCCGCGACCACCCTGGTGGGCAAGACCTGGGACCTGCATCTCGAGAAGGTCACCAAGGTGAGCCGCGAGGAGAACCTCAAGATGATCGCTGAGTCGGTTCGCTACCTGGCCGAGGCCGGTAAAAGGGTCATCTATGACGCCGAGCATTTCTTCGACGGCTTCCTCTCGGACAGGGATTACGCCTTGCATTGCCTCGAGACAGCGATCGAGGCAGGGGCCGAGTGCGTGACGCTGTGCGACACCAACGGTGCGAGCCTGCCAGCGGCCGTCTCCGAAGCGACCTCCGCGGTTGCAGACAGGTTTGCCGACTCAGTGGTGGTAGGTATTCACACCCATAACGACGCGGAATGTGCAGTCGCCGATTCGCTCGCGGCCGTCGATGCAGGAGCCCGCCTCGTCCAGGGAACGGTCAACGGTATCGGGGAGAGGACCGGTAATGCGAACCTGACATCCATCCTTCCCGCTCTGCAACTGAAGATGGGGTACGACGTAGTAGCGCCCGAGCAGTTGGCGAATCTCACTGCAACCGCTCACTTCGTGGACGAACTCCTCAACCGTACGCCGGACCCGGATCAGCCGTATGTCGGCCGAAACGCCTTTGCTCACAAGGGAGGGATGCATGTCGCCGGGGTCCGGGCCGATGCCCGTACCTTCGAGCACGTCGAACCAACCACTATCGGTAATCGGCGTGAAGCACTGGTATCCGAGCTCTCCGGTCGTGGCACCGTTCTGGAGGCGGCAGAGGCCGCTGGCCTCGAGATGAGCGACGACGAGGCGGCGCGTGCGCTCAGGGCGCTCAAAGAGAAGGAACACAGGGGCTACCAGTACGAAGCGGCGGATGGCTCGTTCGAGATGCTGTTGCGCCGCGAGAGTGGGGAGTACGAGTCCCTCTTCCAGGTCGAGAGCTTCCGGGTGTTGGTCGAGAGTCGCGAGTCCGGAGGGGTTACGACGGAGGCCACGATCAAACTCCTGATCGACGGCGAGCGCTCTCTGATGACGGCAGAGGGAAACGGACCTGTCAATGCCCTGGACAAGGCGTTGAGAGCGGCCCTCGTGGACAGATACCCGGGTCTCGCCAATGTCGAATTGACCAACTACAAGGTTCGGATACTCGACGAACATCAGGGAACCGGCGCGGTGACGAGAGTCTTGATCGACTCGACAGACGGGAAGCAGGACTGGGGCTCCATAGGTGTCTCCGAGAACATCATCGAGGCATCGTGGGAAGCCTTGCTCGACTCCCTCGACTACGCGCTCCAAGAAGGGAGTGAGAAGTGAGCGAGGGAACGGAACAGATGCCGCTCGCGAAGCCTGATCTCAGTGGGCGCGAGTCGGAGCTGGTCGCCGAGGTGATTGCATCCGGGAGGCTTTCG
>JAUMFR010000235.1:0-1830 GCA_032119755.1 Solirubrobacterales bacterium
CATCTACCAGGGTCGCTCCGACCGCTACATCGACGACGTGCTCGCCGCCCCAATGCGCTCCTGGCAGATGAACCTCGGCTACCTCGCTGGCGGCGTCTTCCGCGCTCTGATAATCGGCGGGGCGATTACGGCGATCGCCGCCCCACTCACCGGTACTCCGATCGAGAACCCGTTGCTGCTGATCCTCGCACTGGTGCTCCTGACCATCTGTTTCGGCTCGCTCGGCACCGTGGTCGGGATCTTCGCCGACAGCTTCGACCACACGAGCTTCATCAACAACATCGTGATCCTGCCTCTGGTCTTCCTCGGCGGGGTCTTCTACTCGGTGGATCGGCTCGGCACTCCCTGGGAGCAGATCTCCCACCTCAACCCCCTCTTCTACGTGGTCAACGCGGTTCGCTACGGATTCCTCGGAATCTCCGACGCGAGTCCGCTGCTCTCGTTCGGCATCCTCGCCGCGATCGCCCTCGGCCTGCTGGCCTGGTCGCAGTACCTCTTTGCGACCGGTCGCAAGCTCAAGGCCTGAGCAGCTCTAACTGGCGAGGATCCGCTGCAAGAAGGCGATCTCGTCGGCCTTGATCTCGGCGCAGGTGTCGCCTCGATATGCATCGAAGTGGCCTCCCGGATAACGACGCAACTCCGCCTGAGCACCGAGCTTCTCGGCGGCCTTCTCGACCGATGCGTTCGGCGCGATCTGGTCGTCGACCGCGATCTGGAACAGCACCGGGCACTTCACCTTGCCCACGACCTTGATCGGTCGATTGTTCGAGGCGACCAGTGCCTCGCGGGCGCAGAACTCGTTCACGTAAGTCGGACCAGCTATCTCCAGCACGCCCGATAGGGCGTCCGGGGTGGAGAGGGCCGCCAACTCTCCGGGTACCGCAGCGGTAGCCATCATCACCGGCTCTCTTCCGGCGAGCGCTGCGAGCCTGTCCTGCATCCCCCGCGCAGTCGCCTTGGCCAGTTGTCCAGCACCTGCCGTCTTGACCAGCTGCCTCAGGGTTGCCGCGCCGTCGAGCGAGGCGACTACCGACATCACTGCCGCGATGCGGTCGTCCTCGGCCGCAACCGCGATCACATGCCCTCCCGAGTAAGAGGTACCCCAGAGAACTATCCGCTCCGGATCGACTCCGGGTAGTGACCGGGCGAACGCGATCGCCGACTTGTAGTCCTCGCGGTGACGCTTGTAGCTGACCAACTGCCGCGGCTCCCCGGCAGAGGCGCCGAAGCACCGATAGTCGAAGACGATTGCGTCCAGGCCGATGCCGGAGAAGGCCTCTGCGAACTGTTGGAGACCACTGTCAGCGGTGTTACCGAACCCGTGAGCGATCAGAACACACGGCCGCGCCCCGGCCTGTCCGTGTGAGTCGGTGCCGGTGGCGAAGGCATCCCCTTCCCCACGGAACCACTGACCGACCAGCGTCACTCCGTGGCTTTCGAACTCGACCCGCTCGGTGACCTGCTGAGACACGCTTGCTCTCCTCTCCTCGGCTCTCGGCTCTCGGCAAGCCTACTCCTGCTTCCGGCCCGGGGCGTTGGACGGCTACCCTTCTGAACTGATGGGCCTTCGCGACGACCTCAAGACGACTGCCTCGACAGCTGCCTCTGGCGCAGCGGCGGGGGCAAGGAGCGCTGCCTCGGGTGCGCTCGGGCTGGTTCGCGGGCTCCCCGGCGCCTCGCACCTGCCGCTGATCGGCGGTGAGGACGATCGAGTCGCCGCAGCCGAGGTGGACGGCTACTTCCCCGCCGACTCGATGATCCGCCGCCTCCACGGTGAGAGGATGATCGCCTTCTCGGGTATCAGGGCGCTTCTTATGCAGGCGTGTGACC
>JAUMFR010000235.1:1840-2270 GCA_032119755.1 Solirubrobacterales bacterium
CTTCCAGCGCCATTCGATCATCTTCAGCGATCCCCAGACGCGACTGCAGTCGACCGACGAACGGATGAGCAGGATGTACTTCGGAACGGTCGACCAGGCCGAGCAGACCGGCAGCGAGATCCGGCAGATGCACTCGAGGGTGAAAGGAAAGACCGGCGCCGACTACGGTCCCATCCCCGCCGGCACTCCCTACGCCGGAGACGACCCGGTGCTCGGATTGTGGGTGCTGGCGACCCTTGCTGACTCAGCGCTCCTCTACTACGAGCAGCTGATCGGATCGCTCAGTGCGGAGGAACGTCAGTCCTACTGGGACGACTACAAGAAGATCGGCAGCCTCCTCGGTATGCCGGACGGTTCGATGCCGGAGACAGAGCCCGAACTCCGCGACTACGTGAGTACGCGCTGCCGCGACGGCAGCCTCTGGATCTCG
>JAUMFR010000236.1:0-2851 GCA_032119755.1 Solirubrobacterales bacterium
AGAGCAGGGCATCCGAGGGCATCAGGTCGATCGCTCGGTCAGGCGGCGGACACTGCTTCGCGGGGCTGAGACTGCACGGAATCAGGGGCAAGGGGACGAACAGGATCACTGCGAGAAATGCGGCGACCGATCCGGCGGCCAGCAGTCCCAACCGCTCCCGCGGTCCGAGTCGATCCAGTGCAAATCCCTTGCCCCCCTTCCCACGCTTCGTCCTGCGTTTCGGAGCCGGGCGCGGTTTGCCCTTCGGCTTGGCCTTCCCTCTCGGGGTGGTCCCCTTCTTACCTGCCGAGGCCCCAGGTGAAATGGCGGAGCGTACGGCCCTCGACCGTTCACCGAGCCAGTATCCAGCCGCCCGGACCCGGGTCGAGGCACGGAACCAGACCTCTTCGAGGCGGGTCGCCAACGGTCCCTTCCGAGGTCTGCGCTTTGGCCGCTTCGAGGGCTGCCGCTTCTTGGAGGCGCCCCCTTTGCGAGCGGTCGGCTTCTTCGGGGCGGCGGGACTCACGCTCCGGCTCCATTGCCGACTCCACGTCGGCCTCGCGTGGAGCCCTTCCGGGTCCCCGATCTCGGCACGTAATCGATCACCAAAGGCACGCCCTGGAGGTCGTAGGCCTCTCTCATCTGGTTTTCCAGATAGAAGGCCCAATCCCGATTGATCAAGCTGCGGTCGTTCACCTGAATGGCGATGCGAGGCGGTCGTCGCTCGACCTGCGCGGCATAGAGGAGCTTCAGCCTTCGGCCACGCCTCTCAGGAGGTGGATGGGCTGCTACCGCGTCGGCTACGAACCGGTTCAGGTCTGATGTCGCAATCCTTTCTCCGGAGCGATGGGCGAGCTCGATGGCAGCAGCGAGGGCCTTCTCGATCCCCCGGCCGGTGAGGGCCGAGCAAGCTCTGACCGGAGGACGCATCTTCAGTTTCCGCTCGGCCTTGACCGTTGCATCCTTTATGTCTGTGCGGGTTATGTCCCACTTGTTCATCAGCAGCAAGGTCGCACAACCGCTCCTCATGGCGAGCTCGGCGACCTTCAGGTCCTCGGATGTAATCCCCTCCGAGGCATCACAGACCACTATCGCCGCATCTGACTCTTCCGCAGCCTGTTCGGAGCGGACCTGCGAGTAGTAGCCAACGTTCTCGGGAATCTTGCCCTTACGGCGGAGACCCGCCGTGTCTACGAGCACCACTCGCTCGTTGGCGAAGTCGAGCTCGGTATCGATCGGATCCCTCGTCGTGCCCGCCTGCTCCGAAACAATCACCCGATCCGCGCCGAGCAACGCGTTGACCAGAGAGGACTTGCCCACGTTCGGCCGTCCGATCACCGCGATGCGGGGCGGGCGCCCTTCGTTCGCCTGCGGACTCTGCAATGTCGCCCCCTCCTCCTTCAATCGCTCGACCACCTGATCGAGCAGATCCCCGGTGCCCATTCCGTGAGCGGCGGATACCGCCATCGGCACGCCCAGCCCGAGGCCGTGCAGCTCGCCGAGCAGGTGCTCGTCAGCCGGCTTGTCGACCTTGTTCCCGACCAAGAGGACCGGTGCATCACTGCCGCGCAGCATTCCGGCCAGCTCGACTTCACCGGGTCCCGCGCCAGCTCGGGCGTCCACCACCGCGAGGACGAGATCTGCCTCGGCTATCGCCTGCTGGGCCTGCCGCCGGACCTGCGCCGAGAGCTCGTGGGTATCGGAGGAGTCCATCCCCCCCGTATCGATCAGATCGAACTCGAGCCCATTCCAGACGCAAGGGATCGACCTGCGGTCGCGTGTCACGCCGGGCTGCGAGTCGGTCACGGCCAACCCGCCGCCCACCAGCCGATTCACCAAGGTGCTCTTCCCCGCATTGGGAAACCCAACCACCGCGACCCTGGGGTTCCTGTTCGCGCTCTCCTCCCTCAACCGAGACTCCTCTCACGCGCGATCTCGATGATCCTCTCGACCACCTGGTCGGGGTCGAGGCCGGTCGTATCGAGTTCGACCGCATCGTCGGCGGCGATCAGCGCACCGTGGTCACGCTCGGTATCGCGTCGGTCACGCTCGGCGATATCCCTGGCAACCCCCTCGGGAGGGTCACCCGTCTCCACAGCCCGACGCCTGGCCCGCTCGGTCCGATCGGCCGTAAGGAAGATCTTCAGCTCGGCATCCGGTGCAACGACCGTCCCTATGTCACGTCCCTCTGCCACCCAGATTCCGTCAGTGATCAGCTCTCGCTGTCGCCCCACCATGGCCGCGCGAACCTCGGGGTGCACCGATACGCGCGAGGCGGCAGCTGATACTTCGCTCGTCCTGATCGCAGCGCTGACATCCTCGCCATCGAGCGTGGGCGGTGGACCAGGTTCGATCTCCAGCCCGGCGGCCAGGTCACCGGTCGCGACCGGGTCGTCGAGGTCTACCCCAGCACCCAACGCCGCCAAAGCCACGCACCGGTACATAGCCCCGCTGTCGAGGTAGGTGCCACCGATGGCAGCGGCCACACCGCGTGCGGCTGTTGATTTCCCGGCTCCGGCAGGACCGTCTATCGCGATCAGCATCGCTTCAGGGTAGAGAGGAAGCGACGGTCATCCCGGCGGGTGCTGTTCGTCTTCAAGCCGAGAGCGAGCGTAGGTCCCGCTCGAAGTCCGGATAGCTGATCTGCGAAGCCTCGAACCCCGTCACCTCGACTCCGTCACGCGAGACGAGACCTGCAACCGCTCCGAGCATCGCGAGTCTGTGGTCGCCCCGGGCGTCCAATACCCCTCCAGCTATTCCGCCGGTCCCCGTCACCTTGAATCCGTCCGTGGTCTCTTCGATCTCGGCGCCCAGGCCGGAGAGCCCGGAAACGACCCCATCGATCCGATCGGATTCCTTCACCCTCAATTCC
>JAUMFR010000237.1:0-3190 GCA_032119755.1 Solirubrobacterales bacterium
TTGCATGAATGTAGGAAGAGATGATCCCCTCTCCGGTACCCCTCTCGCCACGTTTGGCTGCCGAGGCAGCTCCCTTGACCCGCAGGATCTCCTGGGCTTTGGCGAGATCTCCCCCTGACTCCTCGAGGGCCTCCTTGCAATCCATCATTCCGGCCCCGGTCATCTCACGGAGCGCCTTCACGTCTGCAGCAGAGACCTTGCTACCCATTCAGGAACCAGCCTCGGCTTCATCGTCACCAGCGGGGACATCAGCGCCCGCCGACCCCTCCTGATCCGCCTCACCACTCTCGGAGGTATCAGGCGATGCAGTAGACGCCGCCTTGGGCTTCTGCTGCGCAGCATCCGGAGCCTTCGCCTCGGCCTCCTTCTTCGCCTTCGCCTCGGCCTCCTTCTTCGCCTTCGCCTCGGCCTCCTTCTTCGCCTTCGCCTCGGCCTCCTTCTTCGCAGCCGCCTCCTCGGCCTTTCGCTTCTCAGCCTCTTCGGCGCGTCTCTTCTCCTCTTCCTCGATTCGCTTCTCCTCGGCCTTACGCCACTCTCCGGCAGCGGCTTCGACCGAAGACCCGATCGTGCTCACGACCAGTTCACAGGCCTTCATGGCGTCATCGTTGCCCGGGACGACATGATCGACCGGCCCGGGGTCGCAGTTTGTGTCGACCAGTCCGATTATCGGGAGTCCCAACCGATTGGCCTCGTTCAGGGCAATCTCTTCGGTGGTGATGTCGAGTACGAGGAGGGCGTCGGGAACACGCTCCATATCGGCTACGCCACCCAGGTTGAACTCGAGCTTGGCGAGCTCGGCCTCCATCGTCATGCGCTCCTTCGTAGGCAAGAGATCCAGTTGGCCCTCCTCGGAGAGGGAGCGAAGTTCGTGCAATCTGGCGATCCGCTTGCGGATGGTGTTGAAATTCGTCAGGAGCCCGCCGAGCCAGCGTCGATTGACATAGGGCATGCCGCATCTCTCGGCCCACTCTTGAACCGAGTCTTGGGCCTGCTTCTTGGTACCGACGAAGAGGATCACGCCACCCCTCTCGGCGAGATCCGTTGCGAAGGCTCGAGCCTCCTCCAGCAGGGCCTCCGTCTGGATCAGATCGATGATGTGGATACCGTCCCTCTCGCCGTGGATGAATCTCCGCATCCGGGGATTCCAACGACGGGTCTGGTGTCCGAAGTGCACGCCGGCTTCGAGAAGTTCGCGGAGTCCGACCTGCGCAGTTTCTGGCGCGCTTGTGGCCAATTCGATTCCTTTCGCTTGTGGGTGTCGATCGATCCCTGACCAGTAGCGGGGACCCGGGTCTTCTCGCCGGGCAGCACCCCGTTTCTGCTTCAGAGATTAGGTTGCAGTTACATCGATGATGTTACTCACGCTTCGTCTCTCGCGTGTTCGAGCGCGCTCATCAGATCGAACGGCAGCGGGGACGAGAATCTCGAGACCTCTCCCGTGCGCGGGTGGAGGAATTCGAGTGTCTCTGCGTGAAGGAATTGCCGCTCGAGTCCATACGTCCCGCCCTGCCCGTATCGGGGGTCGCCTACCACAGGGTGCCCGATGGCGGAAAAGTGCACGCGGATCTGATGTGTCCTGCCGGTCTCGAGCCGAGCGCGGACCAAGGTAGCCGCCGGAAGAAGCTCCTCGGTGTCGAAATGGGTTGTCGCCTTTCGAGATGCGACCCCCCCGACGGTCATCTTCGTCCGCTCTCTGCGGCTCCGTCCGACTGGCGCCTCGATAGTCCCTGTCTCGGAATCCAGGTGACCCTCGACGAGGGCGAGGTATTCACGCCTGACGGTTCTCTTTCGAATCTGGCTTCCGAGCGAGGTGAAGGCACCCTCGCTCAGCGCGACGACCATCAGCCCAGATGTGTCTTTGTCGAGTCGATGGACGATCCCCGGTCTCTGAGACTCGCCACCCTGACCACTTCCCTCCAGTTGGTCGACGAGCGTCTCCCCCAGGTGGGAAGGGGCTTCGTGCACGACCAGACCGGCTGGCTTGTCGAGCACCAGGATGTCCTGATCGGAATACACCTCGCGAAAGCGAGGTGGCCTATCGGCGGCCGCCACCGGATCTCAGACTCCCGACCAGCAGCAGTACGACCCCGGTCGTGATTGCAGCATCGGCCAAGTTGAAGGTGGGCCAGTACGGAACCGCGATGAAGTCGACCACGGACCCTCGTAAGACCCTGTCCGCGAGGTTGCCCAGCGCGCCGCCGAGTACGAGGCCGATCGCAAGGGAGGATCCGCGCCATTTGACCCGGCTGCCGAGGATCAGCAGCAGGAGGACGATCAAGGACGCCAGAAGCGCCAAGACGAGTGGAGGCACATCGCTGGCGAGTCCGAATGCCACGCCCGTGTTCGAGGTCCGCTCCAAGGTCAGGAAGGAAAAGACCTGGATTTCCTCGCCGACCCTCATTCGTGCGACGACGAGAGCTTTGCTGACCTGGTCCAGGAGGAAGGCGACCAGAGCAACCAGGAGTATCCGAGGTGTGCTGCGGCGGAGCAGGATCAATTCGGGTCGATCGCCCCCACGACCAGCCCGCGCACGAGCCCGAGCACGATCAAGCCGAGGATCGGGCTCAGGTCGAGTGCGAAACCGCCACCTCCAAGCGGAGGAATGAACCTCCGGAACAGATTGAGATAGGGGTTAGTGACTTCGTTGATGAAATCGATCACCCCGTACAGGGCTCGGTTGTAGGGGATTCGCGGGATCCAGGAGAGCAGGATGTTCAAGAGGATCAGGACGAAGTAGACGCTGAACAGGGCGCCGACGTACTCAGCAATTTCGGCTCGCCCGATAGCCGCCAGTCCAGGCATCATTCCTTCATCCTCTCGATCGAGGCAGCTACGGCCTCAGCGAATACAGCCCTCACCGCCCCTCGCTCCAGTGCTGCCAGACCGGCGGCGGTCGAACCGCCGGGAGAGGTCACGGCCTGACGCACTGCGAGGGTGTCGCGGTCATCGAGCAACTCGGCCGTGCCGGCCAGCGTCTCGGAAACCAGCTCGGCAGCGAGGTCCTCAGGCAACCCGGCTCTCACACCCGAGTCGGCGATCGCCTCGGCGACCAGGGCGAAGTAGGCGGGAGCGCACCCCATCACGGCCGTTGCGGCATCGAACAAGCGCTCAGGAATCTCGACCACGTGCCCGAGCACCGCGAGCAACCCGGCCAGTCCCTCCTCATCTGATTCATTCGACCCACTGCTTG
>JAUMFR010000238.1:0-20514 GCA_032119755.1 Solirubrobacterales bacterium
ATCCGAGCGCCGGAGTCGTGGCAGATCGGATGAAGGTCTACGGCTCGAACAGCCGTCTTTTCGGAAAAGTTGACTCGCGAGTCAGTTTACTGAAGCGAGCCGTCGTTTCATGGCCCGTTCGGACGAATCGAAGATCAGGCATAGCTGTTCGAGGTCACCAGAACAAGCCTCGTGATGCTCTCGCACCAGGTCTGCAGGCATGAGAAGGGCTGCTGCAAACGCGTTCGCTTCTACCTCTGCAGCAGGAAGTTCGGGTCGGTCGGCCTCTTCGACGCTTCCGTGTCTGCAGAAGAGGGCCTGCTGGCCGGTCCGATGAAGGATCCAGTGTCCAAGCTCGTGGGCGATCGTAAAACGTTTGCGCGGAGGCCATTCACGCGCTTCCGCAGCGTTGACCCAGATCTCGCCGCGGCTGGCGAGCAGCAGCCCCGAGATCGACTGCCCTGGTTCGACTTGCGGCGCTCCGGGAGCGGCTGACATGTCCTCGACCTCTCGAACCAGTAGACCGAAGCACGAGTCGGCTATCTCCTCTATCGGCACGGGCGGTTGCCTGCGATCCCAGACGTAGTCCGGGACGGTCGCAAGCACTTCGGCCGCCCGCTGCTCCAGCTCCTCGACCGGAGCGGAATGGTGTTCGGATCCGGAAGGGTTCATCGGTTGCCTCCAAGGAATGCACGATCTATCTCGTCCCACTCGTCTGCCGGTTTCTCGATCGGTGGACTCGCCATTCCTGCAGCGTCCGCCGGAACTTCGGAGTCCATCTCACCTGCATAACGAGGATCCGGTGCTCCGACCCGCGCCATCGCAGCTTCTGTCGTAGGAGGTGGAGGTACGTCGCCGCCACGTCTGGCGGCAAGCGTGATCTCCTCCACTGGCACATCGAAGATCGAACTCAGCCCCTCGAGCACTCTGGCCGAGACACCTCTCCACGGCAACAGCCCCTGCTCCATCTCGTGGTAGTAGCTCGCGACCCTTGGGTCGCCGGGTGGGGCTTCGAGCCAAGCGGCGAGGCGCTCGGTGACCTTGCTGCGCGTCAGACGCCTACGTTCGCGAAGCCGAGGGAGCACGATCGGCCACTCACCGCTTGCCCCATCCATCGAACGCCAGAGACGATCGGCGATGCGTCCAGCCTGAGAGGCTTCGTACGCCGCAGCATCCCATTCCCTTCTGGGTGCGTTCATGAGATAGCTGTCTATCGCCCCCGCAAGTTCCTGACGTCTGTCCTCGTCCACCATCTCGAGATAGGAGGGCGGAGGTTCGGCCTTTCCGGCTTCGAAGTCCGCGATGTACTTCGCGAGTATCTCATCTACCCGACTCACAATCAGTCCTCACCCAGCGCTTTCAGCACAGCGTCCTTGAATCGCTGATAGATCTTGTGAACGTTTGCCTCGGTCATCTCTTGTGGGTTCGTGCCGAATTCCTGATTGACCATATTCGCCGTGTCCCGGGCAGAAAGTCCATAGAAACCCATCTCGACCGGACCGTACAACTCGATCACCCGTTTGTGGTGGGTTTCTATGACGTCAGCGCGACAAGACCGGACTATCGCCATCAGCTCAGCCGCCTCCTGACCTCCTTCTACACCGAACTCGTCAGGCACCTGCTCGTCCTCGCCCTGATGCTCAGCCGGGAGCTTGCCCTCGCGCTGTTTGAGGCGCTTGTTCTTCTCCGAGAAGTCGGCAATACGCCGTCTCGTGATCGTCTGCAGCCAATTGTGGAACTCGCCTAGCGAGCGTCCATCGAAACTCGACTTCATCGCGCTCATGAGGACATCGCCCACCACGTCGTCGACCTGATCGGATGGCACTTTGGCGGCCACTCGCGCTGAGACCAGGTCGAAGTAGAGGAACGCGAGCACTCCTATCGCCTGGATGCCGGCGTCTCGATCACCCGCTGTTCGGGCAGCAACTACACGAGCGATCAGGTCCTGATCGCTCAGTCTGCTCAGTTCCGCGCTGGAGAGTGGTTCGAGTGGGGGCAAGTAAAGGAGGGTAGATGCCAGAGGAGATACCAGTACCCGTGAAATTCACCCGGCAACCATTTGACGGTGACACTTCACACTTGGGCGCAAAACTGATGCACTGGCTGGACAAGGTCGAGTTGGGGGATCCGTCAGAGGCTCTAAGATTCATTCATCACAATCAGCGGTCAACCCATAGTCAAAAAGGGTCGAGCAAAGCGGCTGAGTCCGGAAGTGCGGCGCCCCGAGATAATGGCCGCGGCCAGAGACCTGTTTGCCAGCAAGGGCTACGAGGCGACCTCGGTCGAAGATGTCGCTTCCGTGGTCGGCGTTACGAAGCCGGTGATCTACGCGAGCTTCCCCTCGAAACTTGCCCTTTACACCGAGGTATTCGATCAGGAGCAGCAGGCGATGATGGATAGGTTCATCGCAGATGTGGGTGATTCACTCGATCCGAACAAGCCTCTTCAGACGGTGCGCGGAACTCTGAGTGCAGTGCTCCACCGAGTAGCTGAAAGTCCGGCTTCACATCAGTTCCTCTTTACCGGTCATTATGGAGTTCCCTTCGAGGTCTCCCAGCGTCACGAAGAGATCATGACCGAGAGGGTTAGTTTCATCGCCAATTACTTCTCGCCGCTTTTTGCCGACCTTGCCGAGCCGATTGCCCGCGACACAGCTTTCGTCTTCGCTGTGTCGCTGGTGCTCACGATCAGGACCGCTGCCCGAGTGCTTCTCGAGGAGCCCGACCGTTGGTCCCCGGACTATCTGGCTGATCTGTTTGCCCGAATCGCAGTCGGGGGCGTCGAAGGGTTGAAGGCCGGTCCCTCGTCATGACCGATGACCTGGGAGACCCGACCTCGTATTTCGAGCTTGCCGACGGTGCGGATGTCTTCGCATCCGACGGAGAGAAGGTGGGAAAGGTGGCACGGGTGTTTCGTGACGAGTCCGTCGACATCTTCGACGGTATCCAGATTGCATTACTGCCACTTGGCCGGCATGTCTATGCCGAGGCAGAGATCGTCGATGAGATCTACGAGCGTGGTGTCGTCTTGAAAGTCGACGAGGCGTCTGCCCAGGGGTTGCCCGAACCGAAGGAATCCTGAAAAGGGGCCCGGCCTTGCCGGAAGCAATCCTCCTATATGACGGTCGGTGCCGATTCTGTCGATGGTCCGCAGCTCGGGTGCTCGGCCTGGATCGCAGGAGCGAATTGAGGCCCGTCGACCTCCACTCGGCGGAAGCGGACGAACTACTCGCGGGGGTCTCGGAAGAGGAGCGTTTCGGATCTTGGCATCTGATCGTCGAGGGTCGGCGGCACTCGGCGGGCGCGGCGTTCGCTCCTCTGACCGAGTTACTGTCGCACGGTCGCATTCCAGCCGGTGCCTTCAGCGCTTGGCAGGGAGCGGTCGAGAGTGCCTACGGGTTCACTGCTTCGCGGAGGAGTCGACTGGGAAGGCTCGTTACCGAAAGGGCCGACCGCAGGGCGAGACGGAGAATCGACTTCCGCAGCTAGCTGCCGAGTATGCGCTTCTTTTCGGCCGCGAACTCCTTGGCCGTGAGCGCCCCGGACTTCTTGAGTTCCTGAAGTCGCTGTATCTCGTCGAGGCGTGCGTCGATTGCCTTGCGCGACCTATGGCCGCCGCCGATAGATCCTGCCCTACGGCGGACTCCGCTGGTCTTGTCGCGAACCTCTTGGCCGAAACCTTTGAAGCGCTTGCCTGTATTCGTGCGGACCTTCTCCCAGTCAGGCTTCTTGGCATTCGGGAACTCGCGTGTGATCTGGCGCCGCAGCAACTCGAAGCCGATGCCCGCGACGATCACTATCAGGATGGAGGTCCAGAGGTAGCGGAAGCCCTCTACTGGAGCCCAGGCGACCAGTAGAAGCGTGACCACAGCGAATGCGATCCAGGACACGGCCGCACTGAGCGCCCAAGGTGCGACTGCCTTGCGACATCTCCGCGCGACGGTGCTCGGACCGGCAAGAAGACTTCCGACTATCGCAACCGCTCCATAGAAAACGAGCGCCCAGGCCTGATCACGCAGCAGACTCGTGACAATCGACCAGGTGCTCGAGGCGGCAGGGGTTATGGACGGGTCCGTAACGAGTTCACCGACGAGACGCGATCCAGTAACCGAGCGTGCGATCAGGGTGACCAGACCAACGATGATGAATGCGATCCCCGCAGACGTAAGAGCCCTGCGACGATCTGGCGCGAGGATGAAAAAGAGGACGAAAAACAAAAGGGAGAGGAGCGAGGTTGTGAGCGTCAGCCCTTTCAGCGCCTTGACGGCGGTCTGGGCGCTCTTCAACTCTTGCGAGTCGGCCAGTTCGAGATTCGCGGCCTGAGGAGGGAGCTTCGACTGCAGGTCGTTGATTCCGAAGTTCTCGCCGACCTCGGTTGCGATCGTCCGGAGGTCGAGTGTGACCTTTCCCCTTTGTGCCGAGAGCGCACCTGTGTCTCCCTCGAGAAAATCGACGAGAGTCTGGTGAGTCACATCGTTGGCATCGCCCCATACAGCCTGAATCTCGGGTTGCGCGAGCAAAGCGTCGACCCCCTTGTCAGCCAGATTCCTCAGACCGCCGGCAAGAACGCCAGAGAGAGGTGCAAGCTGTTCTGGGAGAGCCTTCTTGAGTTCCTTGGAGACGTCGACGTTTGCATAGATCTGATCCACCACGTAGAGCGAGACCTGACTGCGGACAGCGGGATTTTGCAGCAACTCGATTGACGTCTCGGTCCATTGCGAGTTGTTGAGCAGCTGTCGCTCAGCGTAGGTAGCAACGGTTGCGTGGAAGAGCAGGATGCTTCCGAGGACCAGAGCGATTATCGAAGCGACGCGCCTCATTGCGTGAATTGTGTCAACTATCGAGGCGCCACGCCCCGATCTCGCATTCGATCCGCGAGACCGGGGGCGGGAAACCTTTTCGATTACAGCCTGTCGATGAGTGAATCAGTCACGGTGAGCGGAAGATCCAGCTGGTTGAAAGCCCAGAAGAGGACTATCGCACCGCCGGTCAGCGAGATGTTCTTGAAGAACATGACCTGATCCATCTGCTGCATCTGCGGATCGTCGATCTTCCAGAACCTGTGCATCAACAGGGTGGTCGGAACGAGGAAGGCGAAGAGCAGTATCGCCCCGATGTCCCCCCAGATTCCGGCCGCGACCATGATTCCCCCGGCGAGGATCATGGCCCCGCTGAGCAGGACCCCCGCTCCCGCCGCGGGAACCCCCATCGACTCCGCATAACCCGCCATCGCTTTCCGGTTGGCGAAGTGACCGATGCCCCCCACGATGAATATTGCGGCGAACAGGATCCTTCCGATCAACAGAACTATGTCCACGTTTTCCTCCTTGCTTTGTTTTATAAAGTTACTTACTAGAGATAAGTAACAGTGGAGAACCTAGCAGCAGCTCAAGCGGTTCGCTTGCCGGTCGAACTCCTCTTGCCTCTTGCGCCCGTCTTCTTCGTGGCTCTGGCTGGGGATCGCTTCTTCGTCGCCGGTGGCGACTTCGACTTGGAGGCCTTCCTCGAGGTACGCGTCTTCCTATCGGAGGTGAAGGAGGCCTGGTAGTCACGCCACTCGCTGATCGTGATCTGGATCGCGGCGGCGGTCGGGATCGCGAGGACCGCCCCGATGATCCCGAACAGCGCCGTCCCGAAGAGCACTGCGACCAGCACGGTGAACGGCTCGATCTTCGATGCACGCTTCTGTATCTGGGGCTGGATCAGGTAGTTCTCGATCTGCTGATAGCCGATGACGAACCCCGCCCAGACGATGGTCGCAAGCGGCCAGTCGACGAACAGGGTGAGCACTCCCACCGCTACTCCGGCGATGCTCGCACCGACCACAGGGATCAGATCGAAGAATGCGACGAGCAGAGCCAGCGGGGCCGCGAACGGAACTCCCAGGACGGTAAGGACCACGAAGGCACTCAACCCGGCGAGAGTCGCCTGTAGGATCGCTCCGGCCACGTAATTGCCCACCGCGTCGGCGATTCGCTTCAGGGTTCGTTCGATCCGCTCTGAGTGCTCGGGTCGTTGCGACTCGACGAACTGCCGCGCCCACCTCGGCCCGCCGGCAACCATGAAGACGCTGAGGACCAGGATGGTCAGGCCGGCGAAGATCGAATTGAAGAACCCGACGCCCAGATCTTTCAGCGTCCCGGCCGCATCGGGCAGGCGGTCCGGCAGATCGTTTGCTCCCTCCTTCAGGTTGGTGACGATCTTGTACTTCTGGTCCAGTCCCTGGAGCAGTTCGCTCGACTGAACCAGATTTTCCACATCTCTCGCGTACTCCGGTGCCTCGTTGACGAGGTTCTCCACCTGATCGGCCACGCTCGGCGTGATTCCGGCGATCAGACCCAGCGGGACCGCGATGATCAGGATGTAGGTGATCGTGATTGCGATCCCCCTCCTCATGTAGCGGCTGAGGAAGTTGACTGGTCCCGCCGCAGCGAGCGCGAGGAAGGCCGCGATCACGAGCCAGCTGATCGGCTTCCTCAGCAGGTACACGAGATAGAGGGCGAGAGCAACCGCGACGGCGACCAGTGTCGCCCTCAGGACAGCCCTGCTGGTCGGCCCCTCAGTAGCCATGCGGGAACCCTAGTCGGCGCGGATGACCCCGAATCCGTCAGCAGCCCGCACGGTCTCTGTTTGCGCCCTATAAAGAAGTGATGAAGCACACGACTCAGGGCTGGTGGCTCGAGGAGGCAGGCGCCAGGGATCCTCTTCCCTCTCTTGGCCGGCACATCGATTGCGACCTGGCGATCCTCGGGGGCGGTTTCACCGGCCTCTGGACCGCCTGGCAGGTCTCGAAGCGTGAGCCTTCGATGAAGGTCGTAGTGGTGGAGAGGGATCGTTGCGGTCACGGCCCGAGCGGCCGAAACGGAGGGTTCGTGATGTCCCTCTGGCCGAGTCTCGAGAACATGGCGCAGCGATTCGGTGCGGAGCGTGCGATCGAGACCGCCCGGGCCTCAGCCGACTCTGTTGACGAAATCGGTGAGTTTTGTGCCGACCACGATCTGGATGCCTGGTTCCACAAGGGCGGCTACATGATGGTGTCGGCTTCGCCGGCTCAGGATGCCGTCTGGCAATCCGAAGTTGCCGCTTGCCACGAGTACGGAGTGCCGGAGGTCGCCAGAGAGCTCGAGCCGGGCGAAGTGGCCGAGCGTTGTCGGTCCCCTCTATTCAGAGGCGGTGCGTACTTTCCGGATTCGGCCACCGTGCAGCCCGGGCGCCTCGCACTTGGACTGCGATCGATAGTTGCCGGCCTCCCGAACGCCGAGGTATTCGAGTCCTCGCCGGTGCGCTCGGTCGAGGCGGGCCCGTGGGGCTGCCGTATCGAGGCAGGATCAGGATCGGTGTCTTCCAAGAGCGCGGTCCTCGCGATGGGCGGTGTGATGGCCGGATCACGCTCCCCGCTCAAGGGAAGGTTGACGGTTGCGTCGAGCCACATCGCCCTGACCGAGCCGGTGCCGGATCTGATCGAGGAGATCAGTTGGACCGGAGGTGAGAGCATCACCGACGGCCGGAGGCTGGTGAACTACTTCAGGACTACCGAGGACGGACGCATCGCCTTCGGCTGGGGTGGAGGCGAGATCGCCTGCGGGGGTCGCATCGAGGGTCGCGCAGAGATCGACCGCGAGGTGATCGACCAGGTGATAGCCAATCTCCTGCGCACTTTCCCCGGCCTCGCCGGGAGACAAATCACCCATGCATGGGGTGGTCCTATCGACGCCTCACCGACCCACCTGCCCTCGGTCGTTCAACTCGGCTCAGACCCCGTCTACGCGGCCTTCGGTTACACGGGCAACGGGGTGGGTCCGTCGCATCTGGCAGGCAAGGTCCTCGCCTCCTTAGTGCTCGAGGTCTCCGACGAACTGACGCGCCTTCCGCTGGTCAACCCCGAGCCTCAGCGTGTCCCTGGAGGCCTAGCCGGTTGGATCGGCGGGAGCGTCATCCGTAACGCGATGGTGCGCCGCGAAGCCGCCGAGGATGCAGGTCAGAGCCCTGCATCGGTCGACCGGCTCGTCTCGGAGGTACCAGAGCTGATCGGATTCCACATCGGGCGCTAGGGATGAACGACCCTTCCAACTTCGATCGAGACCTGAAGCCACTGCCCGGTTCGAAGGAGCTCGCCGAGGGCATCGAGGTCCGAGACGCCAGAGTCGACGAGATCCCTGATCTGATACCCCTGCTTCGCGCCTACTGCGACTTCTACGAGTGTGAGCCGACCGATGACGGCCTAAAGGCTTTTGCAGAGAAGATGCTCACCGAGTCGAGATGGGGCTGTCTGCTGATCGCCCGCGATCTCGATCGCGCGATCGGGTTCGCTGCGCTCGCCTGGAAGTGGTCGAGCCTGCGCGGCTCGCTGGTCGGATACCTCGACGATCTCTACGTCCACCCCGACGCCCGTGGCAAGGGCGTTGCCGACGCCCTGATCTCGGTCTGCGCCGAGCGGGCGAGCGAGAATGGTGCAACGGCACTGGTCTGGCTCACCGCTGACGACAACCACAGGGCTCAGGCGGTGTACGACCGACTGGGTGGAACCTTCGGCGTCTACCGCGAGTACGAGCTGGAGCTGTAAGGCTCGAGTCCCGAGTCAGGGCTCGTCACCAGCGTGAGGTGACGACCTTCTTGCGCGTATAGAACTCGACGGCGTCGTGTCCGTTCGCGTGCAGGTCGCCGTCTATCGAGTCCTTCCAACCGGAGAAGGGAAACCAGGCGACCGGTGCCGGAACTCCGATGTTCACTCCCAGCATCCCTGCCTCGATCCCGTAGCGGTACTGCCGCACCGCTTCACCCGACTCGGTGAAGATCGATCCCGCGTTGCCGTAACGGGAGCCGTTGGAGAACTCGATTGCCTCGTCCAGATCATCTGCCCGCCAGAAGGCCAGTACCGGACCGAACAACTCCTCTCTGGCGAGCTGGCCCTCGGCGTCGGAGGTCTCGACGATCGTCGGCCCGAGGAATGTCCCGGGGTCTCCACCACCGAGGCGACCATCCAGGACCACCTCGTCACCCGCCTTTTCGGCTGCAGTCACCGCGTCTTCGGCCCGCTGTCTGGAATCGGGTGCGACCATCGGACAGACATCGGTGTCGGCTCCGTCTCCGGGTCCGGTCACGAGTTCGCTGGCTGCCTCGACCAACGCATCGCGGACCTCGTCCTGCCGGGCTTTATCGCCGACCGCAACGAGAACCGATCCAGCGAGGCACCGTTGTCCTGCCGCACCGAAGGAAGAGGAGAGGATCGCCGGCACCGACTTGTCCAGATCCGCATCCGGCATCACGATCAGGGAGTTCTTCGCACCTCCGAGGGCTTGGACCCTCTTTCCGCTCTCGGCGGATCGCGTGGCGACTATCCGGGCGGTGCTTGCCTGCCCAACGAAGCTGATCGCGTCGATCCCGGGATGTTCGAGTATTCCCTCCACAGCCTCGCGGGCACCGTGGACGAGATTGAGGACTCCCTCGGGGAAGGCGCCCGTCTCGGACGCAAGCTCGAAGATCCGCACTGCGGGCCGGGGGTCGCGCTCCGACGGCTTGAGGATGAAGCTGTTGCCGCATGCAACGGCGAACGGGAGGAACCAGAGAGGGATCATCGCCGGGAAGTTGAAGGGGGTGATCGCCGCCACTACGCCGACGGGCTGGCGGACCATCTCGACATCCATTCCGCTCGCGATCCCCTCGAGATTCTCACCCTTCATCAGGTGCGGTATCGCCGTCGCGGCCTCGACCGATTCGATCCCGCGCTGGACCTCGGCAGAGGCATCCGGGAGGGTCTTGCCCATATCCGCCGTGACCAGAGCCGCGATCTCCTCGCGGTGCTCGGTCAAGATCTCGCGCAGCGCCATCACCGACCGAGCTCTCTGCTGCGGAGGAACGGCGCGCCATTCCTCCTTCGCAGCCGATGCGGCCGCCACCGCTGCGTCGATGTCGGAGCGATTGGAGAGTGGAACCTCCGCGGCGAGGTCTCCGGTTGCAGGATCGATGTCCGGGAGGGCCTCGGTCCCTGCGGCCTCCACCCACTTGCCACCGATGTAGTTGCGGAGGGTCTCTTTCTCGGTCGAGATCGCCATTGGACTAAGCGTAGCGAGGAGCGGATACCGTCACGCTGCTGCTCTCAGCCGAGCAGATCCCGGACCGCCTCGCCGAAAGCCTCTGTGTGCCGGTCGACGTCTTCATCGGTGGTGGCCGGAGACATCAGCGCCATCGAGTGGAAGGGGGTCATCAGTACCCCCCGATTCAGCGCATGGAGGTGCATGAACCTGTCGAGGTCTCGATCCTCGGCGGCCACGGCCTCACTTCCGTTGCGCGGAGGATCAGGCCGGAACTTGTATTCGATTCGGCAACCGATCCTCACCGCATGCCAGCCGAGATCGTTTTCGGAGATCACACCGTTGACCCCTTCCTCGAACCGTTCGCAGCGAGCGATCATGCTCCGGAAGGCCTCTTCCGTCAGGACGTTCTCGAGCGTCGCTCGCATCGCAGCGAGCGAGAGGGCATTGCCGGAGAGGGTTCCTCCGATGCCGCCGACGTCGGCTACCTCGAGCGAGTCCATGTACTCGGTGACCATGGCTGCGACCTTCTCGCTCATGCCGTAGGTTGCGGCGGGCACTCCCGCTGCCAGCGGCTTGCCGATGGTCAACAAGTCGGGTTCGAGTCCGTGCTCCCCGGTGTAGCCGCCGGGACCGGCGCAGATCGTGTGGGTCTCGTCGATGATCAGGAGGGTCCCGTACTTCCGGGTGAGTTCGCGCAGAGCCTCGTGATAGCCAGGGTCCGGGAGGATGATTCCGATGTTGGTCATCGCCGGCTCAGCCAAGACGCAGGCGATCTCCTCTGTTGCCAGGGCCCGCTCGAGTGCGTCCAGGTCGTTCCACTCGACTGCGACCGTGGTCTCGGCCGGATCGACCGGCGGGCCGATGTTGTCAGGGCGCGAGACCGTCTTTCCGGCCCTGTCCGTGACCGCGAAGGTCTCGTCTACCGAGCCGTGGTAGCACCAGGAGTAAACGAGCACCTTGGGACGTCGCGTGATCGCCCGGCAGAGTCGCAGGGCAAATCGGTTGGCGTCGGTTGCCGTCAGAGCGAACTGCCAGTAAGGGAGTCCGAATCTGCGCTTGAGATCCTCTCCGACCGCAGCAGAGTCGGCCGAGGGGAGCATCAGGGTGATTCCCTTGCCCGCCTGTCCCTCGATTGCGGAAATCGTCGGGGGAGGGGAGTGCCCGGTCATCGCTCCGGTGTCGCCCAGACAGAAGTCGATGTAGTCGTTCCCGTCGATGTCGCGGAACCGCGCGCCCTCGGCGGAGTCGACGAACACCGGATACGGGCCGGCCCAGTCGGTCATCCACGGCATGGGCACCCCGGCCAGGAGCGAGTCCTTTGAGCGTTCGAACATCTCGGCGGACCGCGGGGTCCGTGAGCAGAAGAGAGCCTCCTCCGATTCCAGCAGCTGGGACAGTCTCTTGTGATCTATCTCGGTTGTCATCAGTTGAGCGCGAGTTCGAGTTGATCAAGTGCTTCGGTTATTCCGGTGGCGATGCGTTCGGTCCCCTCCACCGCTTCAGGGTCGGAACAGACGCCGAAGGTGATTCGGTCTCCGATCGAGATTATCGCGATCCGTACCGCATGCCGATCGGCCGGTTCGGCGAGCGTCACCAGGCCTGCAGTCGGTCGGCCCAGCACCTGCGCGGCTGTTCGCGGACCTGGCACGTTCGAGACCGAGAGGGCGAACTCTCGCGGCCCTGAACTCAAGCGGGTGCTCGCTTCGTGGAGCGGCGCGAAGCGTCCTATCGCATGGAAGAAGTCGTAGAGCGTCTCCGCATCGTGTTTGGTCTTGCGCTCGTGGGTCTCGGCGTTGATTTGCTTCAGCCGCTCGATCGGGGAGGGGGTGCCCAATGGCAGGTCTACGAACAGGAAAGAGTCGCGATTGCCGATTCCATCGTCTTCGTCTTGGCTGTGGAGGCTCACCGGAACCTGGGCCTTCAATCTCTTGGGGCGTTTTCCACCTGCTGCGAGCCACGCGTCCAGCGACCCACCGACTGCTGCAAGCACCACATCGTTCACCGTCATCCTCTCTCCCGCCGCCTTGCCGATCCTCTTCACCCGCTCGAGAGAGACCTCGGCCCAGGCGACCTCTCGGGAGCCTGAGATGTGACGTGCGAGAGGAGTCTTCCTCGAGGGCATCAATTCCCGCAGGAGGGTGCGCAGCGTTTCCACGATGGAGCGTCGCTGCGAGGACTGAGCATCAGCGCGGGAGGGAGGCGGTGAGGTCGGATGCGCCGAGCTATCTGTCGCTGCCCGGGGAGCGGTCTGCTCGTCGAAGAAGAGGCCGGAGAGGATCTTCACGGAGCTGACTCCATCGGCCATGCAGTGGTGGAATCTGGCGATCAGCGCTGTTCGTCCCTCCATCAGGTGGACCACTTCGATCTGCCAGAGCGGCGCCGCGTGGTCGAGCCTCGACTCCATCACCTCGGATACGAGCCTCCTCAACCCGTCCGAATCGACTGGGACACCGGGGTGCTCAGTCAGGTGGTTGGTGACATCGAAGGCCTCGTCGGCTACCCACCATGAATCGGCGGGGTTCCCACCGCGCATCTCGACCCTCTGGATGAGCCTAGGCAGGGCCTCTACCCGCTGAGCAACACGCTCCTCGAGATCGGACAGCCGGATGCGGTCTCCGCCCGGGGTTGGCTCTAGCAGCAGGACCTTGGTCGTGTGACCGTAGATCGTCGCCGACTCTAGAGCGAGGATCGCCGCGTCGTCGGCCTCCAGCTTCTCCGCATTCGGCGCGGGGGGCTCCATCACTGGCCCGTCCCGCCTATCGACTGGGAGCGCGCAGCAGACGGATGACCGTGAAGATGGCTATCAGCGTCATCGTCACTGCACTGGCGAGGCACCATTGGCAGGTCGTCTCGAGAGTGGTTATGGACCATACGGTGAGGAAGGCGCTTACTCCGAATCCGACCAATGCCAGCAGGGCCCCGGTCATGCGTCCGAGGTCGCCGCGGATGAACAGTGAGGCGAGAATCATCACGTAGCCGATCACCCCAACGATCGAGGTGCTGAGCCCGAACTTATCCGAGTATTCGGAGGTGAGGACCGTGGCACAGCCACCCGTTCCGCAGGTGACGCCCTTCCCTTCGATCGTGATGTAGGTGGCGATCCCGATCCCGATCACGGCGAGGATGCCGATGATCAGGCGAAGTCGGTTGTCGGTCACTTCGAGCGGGCGGCCTCGAGTGCCTGCTCGAAGGAGGCGTAGTCGAAACTTTCGAGCTCGATCGGTACCGGGTCGCCGTTTCCGGTCTTGAGGAAGAGCGAAGGTGTGCTGGAGACCCCGTACTCGCCGGCGAGCGCGAGGTCTTCGGCGAATACCGCCTGCGCAGCTTCGGAGGTCCGGTCGGCTTGCGCCTGCTCCACGTCGAGTCCGGGGATCGCGTCGTAGATGCTGGTGATGAAGTCATCGGTCACGTAGCCGGTGTTCTCGATTCCCTGGTCGAGGTAGAAGAGGTCGGTGAACTGCCAGAGCTTGTCCTGGAGCGATGCGGCTGCTGCGGCCGTGGCAGCAGTAGTCGACTGGACTCCGTCTCCGACGATCGCGATCAGCCTCAGCTCGAGTTTGACCTTGCCCGTTCGGACCTGCTTGTCGACCAGGTCAGGCAGCGTTTCCTTGGCGAATTCCCCGCAGAAGGGACACTGGAGATCCGCGAACTCCACGATCGTCTCCGGAGCGTTCGGATCACCGAGCACGACGCCGGCCTGGGGAATCCCGGCGAAGCGCTTCTCGACCTCCTTGGAGTTGGCTGCAGGGCCCGCGCTCGTCTCGCTGCTGCCCTGACTGAAGACCACGACCAACACGACGATCACGGCCGCGAGGACGCCGATGATGGTGAGCTGTTGTGCCCGCTTGCTCATCGTCGGGTAAGTCTAGCCATATAGACACCTCGATCGGTCAGGCGCCAGACCGGAGGTCTCCCAGCTGGGTCTCCGGAACGTGTATCCAACCCTCCCGAGCGGCCTTGGCTGCATCATCATGATCGGGGCCGCTCGTCGCCCCGAGTGCCGCAGCGCGAGCGATCAGTGAGCATATGAGCGCGTCCAGTTGGTTGTGGTCATGCTCCAGCGCCGATCGGTCGGCTTCCCCGAAGTCGATTTCCCCGATCCCCGCCTCCAGCGATTCGAGGATTCCGGGCAACCGATCTCTTCCCTTGGCGCTCTTGTAGCCGGTGGCATCGATACCCCAACTCTCGAGCGCTGCAGCCGGGTAGACCTCACACAGGTGTCCATCGCCCGTCCTGTCGACAGGCCTCCCGCTTGCGGCCATCAGGGTCTGGAGATCCACAGCCCTGAGCGCCACGACTCCGATCAGGTCGGTCGAGACGCTGAGCGGCCGTCGACCGGTCTCCTGCTGAAGTCTGCGGTCGGTCTCCCGCAGGGTCAGCAACCTTCGGTCTGGAAGCGTGTCCTTCTTGCGCTGGTCGTGGTGATCGCCTACGGCCTGGATGAAGTCGTCAGGCCAACCCAGCGGGGCGTCCAACCCGACTTTGTCCGCACCGAGCATCGAGTCGACGAGGTCTTCGTCGTTCAATCCGCAGCGAAGATCTTCGATTGCGACCTTGCCTTCCTCCCAGATCGTGAGGCAGATCGCCGTCGACTTCGGCTGAGCGGCGAGATCTATCCCGAGACACCTCATGCAGAGATCCTATGCGGGCCTTAGGCTCCCCGACATGGGTGGGAAGAAAAGGGGCTCCAGGAAGCCCCGTAAGCAGAAGATCAGAAAGGTCGACAAGAAGACCAGGAAGAAAGTCCGGAAAAGGACCAAGCGCGCTGCCATCGAAGCCGCCGGCGGAGTCATCGTGCGCACCGGCAGTAAGAAGTCGATCGAGATCGCGGTGGTCCACCGACCCAAGTACGACGACTGGTCTCTGCCCAAAGGCAAGCTCGACAAGGGCGAGAAGTTCAAGAAGGCTGCGCTGCGTGAGGTCCGCGAGGAGACGGGACTGATTTGTGAGCCGATCCGTGAACTGTCTCCCACCATCTACGCAATCGGTGGCGGAAAGACCAAGTTGGTCAGGTACTGGTTGATGGATCCGATCGACGGATCCTTCGAGCCCAACAACGAAGTCGATGAGCTTCGCTGGCTCGATCCTGCGAAGGCTGCCGATCTCCTCTCGTACAGGCATGATCGTGACTTGGTCCTCGAGACCATCGCCGATCTCTAGGATTGTCACTGAGGGTTGAAGCTCTGACGACGAGGAGGCTCGAGTGACCGACGAATCCGCAATCCAGACCGCCACCTTTGCAGCTGGCTGCTTCTGGCAGATCGAGGTCGAGTTCAGGAATACGGAAGGAGTGACCGACGCCATCGTCGGCTACACGGGTGGCGATGCGGCCAACCCGACCTACGAGCAGGTCTGCACGGGGGCAACAGGCCATGCCGAGGCATGTGAGGTTCGTTTCGATCCAGAACTGGTCTCCTACGAGCAGTTGCTGGCGACTTTCTGGCGAATCCACGATCCGACCCAATTGAACCGCCAGGGTCCGGACATCGGCTCCCAGTACCGCTCCGCGATCTTCTTCCATTCACCGGAGCAAGAGTCTGAGGCGATCGCCTCCAGAGAGCAAGCGCAGAAGCGATTCCCCAGTCCGATCGTGACCGAGATCGTCCCTGCGGCGCCCTTCTGGCCTGCCGAGGAGTACCACCAGCGCTATCTCGAAAAGCGCGGCGTGGCTTCCTGTCGGATCTAGCCGAACGGAGCCGACTCCGGAATGACGACCGCACCGGCAAGACATCTGGAGGCGGATGTCCTGGTGATCGGCGCGGGGCTGTCCGGTTTGACGGCTGCTCGGCGATTGTCGGCGGCTGGAGTCGATGTGACGGTGATCGAAGGACGTGACCGCGTCGGCGGTCGCACACTCAACCTGGAGTTGTCGGATGGCGATGTGGTCGAGATCGGCGGCCAGTGGGTGGGTCCCACCCAGGATCGTGTCCTCGAGCTGATCTCGGAGCTGGGCATGGAGACCTACCCGACCTACTGCGAGGGCAGGAACGTGCTCGAGCTCGGTGGCAAGAAATCCACTTACACGGGGACGGTCCCGAAGGTCTCGCCGTTGGTGCTGCTCGAGATGGAGCGGGTCAGACGGCGGCTCGGGCGGATGCAGCAGCAGGTCCCGATCGACTCCCCATGGAACGCTCCCCGGGCGAACGAGTGGGACGAAATCACCTTCTCGGAGTGGATGTCGGCGACCACTCGCTCGAAGCGCGTGCGCGATCTCTTTCGGGCGGCCTCGGCGGTGGTGTGGGGAGCCGACCCTTCGGAATTCTCGCTCCTCTGGGCGCTCTTCTACATGCGCTCCGGCGGAGGTCTCGACGCCCTGCTCGATACGCGAGGAGGGGCTCAGCAGGAGCGGCTGGTCGGCGGTTCACAGGAAATCTCGCTGAGGCTCGCCCGAGAGCTCGGCGAGAAGGTCGTGTTGGGGACGACAGTGACCCGGGTAGATCAGGACGAGCGCGGTGTAAGCCTGGTCACCTCGCTCGGCTCCGCGAGAGCCAGGCGCGTCATAGTCGCCTTGCCGCCACCGCTCTGCAGGGGGATCGATTTCGATGAATCGCTTCCCTTCGCGCGGGCCCAGCTGTCGTCGAGGATGCCGATGGGTGCCGTGATCAAGGCAACCGCTGTCTACCCGACTCCCTTCTGGCGCGAGGCGGGGTTGAGCGGTGAGGCGGTGAGTGACCGGGGTCCGGTCTGCACGACCTTCGACAACTCGCCCTATGACAGTGAGAAGGGCGCGCTGCTCGGATTCATCGGTGCGCGGGAGGCCGCTCGGCACGCCCAGCTCGGGATCTCGGAGCGTCGCCGCCGTACGCTCGAGTCGTTCGCAAGGCTTTACGGTGAGGCGGCACTGCACCCTTTCCACTACCACGAGCAAGCCTGGGGCGAGGAGGATCTCAGTGGGGGTGGGCCGGTCTGTTCTCCGAGCCCCGGCACCCTCACGGCCTACGGCCGGGCGCTCAGGGACCCGGTCGGGCGCCTTCACTGGGCCTGTTCGGAGAGCTCGACCGTCTGGGCGGGCTATATGGATGGAGCTGTTCGAAGCGGAGAGCGAGCGGCGGAAGAGGTGGCGGTGGCCCTGGGGGCCAGCGAATCCGGCTGACTGCCCGGCTCACTCCACAGGAGAGCGGGCCTCGCACGCAAACGGCCGCCACCTGCGGGGCGGACGCCTCTAGATCGCGCCTGAGCCTCGAGGTGGCGGCCGAAAGCCGCAGCAGAAAGCGGAGTCGCTACTCCATCTTTCCGATCCTGAAGATCTTCGTCCCGCAGTCAGGGCAGGTGCCCTGAACGGCAGGTTTCCCGTTCTTCATCGTGACTTGGGTCGCACCTTGAATCTCGACCCCCTTCTTACGGCACTTGACGCAATAACCAGTGACGGCCACCTGGCCCTCCTTTTGGTTGTTGGGCAATTCCCATTCACACCGGAACCTACCGAGGTAGCCTCAGGCGTGGCGCGCACGCTAGACCAAACGGCGGATGACCTTGCGACGCCATGACCGTAAACGGTTATCTCAGGCGTGGCTGGAGCGTGGGTCCGCGTTGTGGAGGATCAGCCGCCGACGACCAGATCGCCCTGCATCCCGGCTTGGCGATGGCCGGGAACGGTGCAGTAGAAGACGTACTGACCTGCGCTCACGTCGACCGTGACGCTGGCGGAACCCTTGGTGAGGACCTTGGTCTTGCCGAGCACCTTGCCGTTGCGCGAGACCGCGAGGTTGTGCGGCACGAGTGAGGGGTTCAGGTAGGTGATCGTGAGTTCACCCGCGGGCACCCTGAGCGTGCTCGGCGAATACCTGAGAGCCCCGCTCTTCGGGGAATCGACCCCGACCTGCGTAGAGGACTTCTGCTGTGGTGCACCGCCGCTCGCGCCTGAGTCCTTAGCGCCCTTCTTGTTTTTCGTACCCGAGGGCGACTGTTCGAGCGCATCCACCCGGCCCTGGAGATCAGTGAGCGAGTCTGACACGGACTGAAGCTGCTCCTCGGTCGCGCTCTTCACCTCGGTCTGGATCACGTCCAGGCGCGCGTTGATCTCGTCCACATCCTCCTGTGTAGCTCCGTTGCTGTTGTTGATCAGTGCCAAGGTCAGCGCGGCGATACCGAGGATGATCGCTGCGGCTGCGAGCCCTCCACCGATGTAGGTCATCAATCGCTGACGCTTCTCGATCTCGGCCATCCAGCCTTGGACACCCTCCATCCGCTCCTCGAGGTTCGGCGCTGGCTTCTTGCCCTTCCCCTTCGAGGCAGCGGCCTTCTTGCTCGGCTTCGCCTTCGAAGCGGATGGCTTGGAAGCCGAGGCAGAGGACTTGCTCCCGATTCCCAGCCGGCTCAATAGGGAGGCAGACTTCTGATTTGTCTTCTTCTCGGTAATTTCCGTACCTCAATCCAACGTTACGTGGCGTGGACGCATCATGACCCGGCACGTACCTCAGTGGTTAGCACAGGAGGCCCTGATGCCTGAAGCAGTAATCGTAGACACCATTCGCACTCCCATAGGTCGCGCCTTCAAGGGATCGCTCGCACAGCTCCGCCCGGACGAGACCGGAGCCTTCGTGATCGACCAACTGTTGGAGCGCAATCCGGATCTCGACCCGGCCGAGGTAGAGGACGTCTTCTGTGGAGTGGGTATGCCTCAGGGACTCCAAGCGTTCAACCTCGCACGGATTCTGGTGCTGCTCTCGGAGAAGCTTCCCGACACCACTAACGGCGTCACTGTGTCCCGTTACTGCGCCTCGAGCCTCGATGCCATCCGCCATGCCGCGAACGCCGTCAAGGCCGGAGAGGGAGACGCCTACATCGCCGCAGGCGTCGAGTGGGTGAGCCGTTTCAACGAGAGGACCGAGCCTGCCGGAGCAGCCGATCAGAACGAGAAGCTCCAGGGCAAGGGCGACACCCCGAACGCCTACATCGACATGGGCATCACCGCGGTCAATGTCGCCAAGAAGTACGGGGTGACACGGGAGCAGATGGACGAGTACGCCCAGCGCTCGCAGGAACTGGCGGTCGGCTCGCAAGAGTCAGGGTTCTTCGATCGCGAGATCGTCCCCGTAGCGCTGCCCGACGGGGGTACCGCCGACAAGGACGACGGTCCCAGAGCGTCCTCTTCGGTCGAGAAACTCGCCGAACTCCCTGAAGCGTTCGAGGGCGGAGGCGGTGTCACCGCAGGAAACTCCTGCCCACTGAACGACGGAGCGGCCGCTGCTCTGATCATGTCGGCCGATCGCGCAAAGGAACTCGGCCTGAAGCCACGGGCCCGGGTCATCACCGCCGCCACCCACGGCAACGAGCCGGAGCTGATGGGTGTTGCGCCGATCGGCGCCGTCCAGCGAGTGCTCGATCGGGCCGGGATGAAGATTGATGATGTCGACACGGTCGAGTTGAACGAGGCCTTCGCGGCTCAGGTGATCCCGATCATGGACGAGTGCGGAATCCCGATCGAGAAGTTGAATACCCACGGAGGTGCGATCGCCCTGGGCCATCCGTTCGGAATGACTGGTGCGAGGATCATGGGCACCCTCTTGAACGTGATGGAAACCGACGATCATCAGGTCGGAATCGAGACCATGTGCGTCGCCGGCGGTCAGGGTGAGGCGATGATCGTCGAGCGGTTGAACTGAGCCCCCGTCGGTCAGCCAAAGGTGACGGAAAGTCCATAGGCTTGACACCGTGGATCTAGGCCTTTATCTCGGGTACTGGGGCATCGGCCCTCAGGGTGACGAAGCGGTCGAGTTGACCCGTGAGGCTGAGCGCCTCGGGTACGACTCGGTATGGGTTGCCGAGTCCTACGGGTCCGACGCGGTCTCGGTCCTGTCCTATCTGGCGGCCAAGACCGAGACGATCAAGCTCGGGTCGGCGATCTTCCAGGTACCGGCCCGCACCCCCGCCGCTGCCGCGATGGCCGGCGTGACCTTGGATACCCTCTCTGGTGGTCGCTTCATCTTCGGGTTCGGCCCGTCCGGCCCGCAGGTCTCCGAGGGCTGGTACGGCGTCCCCTACTCGATGCCGTGGGGGCGCACCCGGGAGTACGTCGAGATCGTCCGTGAGATAGTCGCCCGCAGGGGGCCGCTCGATCACCACGGTAAGCACTTCGACCTGCCCCTCACCGAGGGAGAAGGTGTCACCGGTCAAGGGAAGGCCCTGAAGCTCAACTTCCATCCGATCCGAGACGAGATTCCGGTCTACTTCGGGGCGATCGGCCGCAAGTCGGTCGAGCTCGCGGCAGAGATGGCCGATGGCTGGATTCCCATCTTCTTCAGCGTCGACCGCTGGGAGGAGGCTTGGGGAGAACACCTCGAGGCAGGCTTTGCCAAGAGTGGTAGGTCCCGCGATGACCTCAGCATCTCGCCTTCGGTCCAAGTCGCGATCGACGGCGACCTCGAGACCGCGCGCGCCATGGTCAAGATGGGACTTGTTCTATATCTCGGCGGCATGGGGTCCAAGGAGAAGAACTTCTACGTCGACCTCGCCACACGCTTCGGGTTCGGAGAGGCGGCCGATGAGGTCCGTGATCTCTT
>JAUMFR010000239.1:0-2605 GCA_032119755.1 Solirubrobacterales bacterium
TCCTCCACTACCTCTCACCAGACCGCTGCCGATCCGTGCTCGGGCGCTTCGCGGGGGATGCAGAGGCGCGACCCGTGATGGCCTTCGCCGTGCTGCGGGAAAGCGATTTGTCCGAGGGCGTATTCGAATTCGATCTACTGCCGGATATGGTGGATTCGAATGGATGGATCCTCTCGAGCCGGATCCGGCGCGTTGTCGTGACCGATCGACGAATAGTCATCGAGCGCTTGCGCGAGACAGTGTCACCTTCAGGAAGCAGGAGGCTGCAGCGGGTTTCAGAGGGCCTTTGGCGCTACCGACCCGCCGAGATCGAGGCTGCCTTCAAAGGACTGGGCTACCGACTCGCCGCGAGTTCTCCGATACCCGCAGAGGCCGGGACGGTCGCATCCGATCTGTTGGTTTTCGAGCCACAGGGCGAGCGGAGGTCCAAGTGAACGGGATCAGGGTTACAGCGCTCTATCCCGATCGCATGAATATCTACGCGGATCGAGGAAATCTGATCTTCTTGCAGCGCAGATGTGAGTGGCGAGGGCTGGGTTTCGAACTTACGCCCTGTAACGAAGAAAGGAGCCTCGACCCCGACGCCACCGATCTGATCTACATAGGTGGCGGTCAGGACCGGGACCAGATCGAGATTGCGACGGACCTCGTCGAGCGCAAGCAGGCAGCCATACGTGCGGCTATCGAATCGGGTGCAGCCGTCCTCGCCGTGTGCGGTGGCTTCCAGCTTCTCGGCCACAGCTACACCCTGGGCGATCGCACGATCGAGGGGCTCGGAATCTGTGACTTCGAGACACGCCGCGAACCGGGTGAAAGATTGATCGGGAATATCGAGATCGAGGTCTCCGGACTTGAGGGCTTTGGGGGACCGGCAAACTTGGCGGGTTTCGAAAACCACGGGGGTCGTACCTATCTGGGGCCAGAGGCGCGTCCCCTCGGGCGCGTGCTCAAGGGGCATGGGAACAACGGCGAGGACTCGACCGAAGGCGTGCAGCACGGTCGGGTGATCGGTACCTACCTCCATGGACCGCTCTTGCCGAAGAACTCTTGGTTCGCGGATTGGCTCATCGCGATCTCCCTCACTCGCCCGGGAGAGGCCCTGCCGGAACTCGAGCCCCTCGACGACCGACTGGAGATTGCTGCCCATGAAAACGCCAGAGAGGCGTGTCGCTCCTAACGTCTGCCGCTTGAGCCGAATCCCGAGCCACCTCGTTCGGACTGAGGCAATTCCGCTGCTTCCGTCGGGGGCAGATCGGCGAAAGGGACGATAAGGAGCTGTGCAATGCGATCTCCCGGTTGCACCATGAATTCCTCGTGACGATCGGTGTTCAAGAGCAGGATCCGGACCTCTCCGCGGTACCCGCTGTCGATCAGACCCGGGGAATTGACGAGCGTGATTCCATGGTCTGCCGCCAGCCCAGACCTCGGGAGCACCAAACCGGCGAGGCCGGGTGGAAGAGCAAGGGCCAGACCCGTACCAACCGACGCTCTCCCGCCGGGCTCGAGGCAAAGCGCCTCCACCGAGTAGAGGTCGAGTCCCGCATCTCCCGGGTGAGCCCGGACAGGAACCCTCGCCGCAGGGTCCAGTTTCTTGATCAACAACTCTTCCACGGTCAGAAAGCGAACCTAGGCGGTCAGGCGGTCGCGATACAGAGGACGAGGCCCATCGGGACGGCTAGACACCTGTTCTGCGGCCCTCAGGAGCGCTCTGAGAGCCATTCACACCCGCTGGAGGTACATCAACGCCATTCCGTGAGCCAGCGTGCCTGAGGTCGGCGAAACGATGGATCTCCGAAGGATGGATCCGGGCCCGAACGAATGTCCCCTCAGGCAGATCCTCTCTCTCTAGATCACCGGCAGCCCGGTAGACCTCGGCCAGACGGCTTCCTTCCTCGTAAGGGATCACGAGTTCTATCTCGGTCAGTGATGCCCGCAGCGTCTCCGCCCACGCGTCCTTCAAGAGATCGAGGCCGTCGCCTTCGAGCGCGGATACCTGGACTGCTTTCGGATAGAGCCGCCGGAGTTCCTCACGCGACGCCTGGTCGAGCAGGTCGATCTTGTTCATCGCAACGACACGCGGGAGGCCATCGGCACCGATCTCACGGAGCACCGACTCGACAGCGGCCATCGCCTGACTCATGTCGGCCTCCGACTCGGACGCATCCACCACTTGGCAGATCAGCTCTGCTCTGTGAGTCTCCTCGAGGGTTGCCTTGAAAGCCTCGACCAGCTGATGCGGCAGTTTGCGGATGAACCCGACGGTATCTGTGAGGAGGAAGTTCCTCCCAAGGTGCCTGAAAGATCTGGTGGTCGGGTCGAGTGTGTGGAAGAGGCGCTCCCCGACCCCGACCTCGGCCGACGTGACCGCGTTCATCAGACTCGACTTACCTGCATTGGTGTAACCAGCCAGCGCGATGGTGGGAACCGATGAGGTTTCGCGTCGTGTCCGCCTCACCTCCCTGCCCCGCTCGGCCTTGCTAAGACGCCGCCTCAATTTCGCGATGCGATCTCGTGCGAGTCGCCGGTCCGTCTCGATCTGGGACTCACCCGGCCCCCTCGTACCGATTCCGGCTCCCAATCTCTCCAGGTGAGTCCAGAGGCCCCT
>JAUMFR010000240.1:0-6230 GCA_032119755.1 Solirubrobacterales bacterium
GAGGAACTTCCTCAATGATCTGACTCTCTGGGTAATCGCCGCCGCCGCACTCGGACTCACCCTCTGGGGAGAAGTGGGGTTCGTCCTGATCCTGCTGGCCGGTGGTATCGCTTACGAGATCTGGTCGAGGGCGGAATGGTCACGAGACAGGGCAGGGGTCGTCGACCCCATTCTGCTGGTCGCCATCCCCCTCCTCGCGGGTCTGATCACGCTTTCGCTGAACGGTCAGATCTTCGTCGAGGGTCTGAAATCGGGCTTACTCACCTTCGGCGGGGCCTACACCGTCATTCCCTTCCTCCAGCAGAGCGCCGTCGAGAGTCGACAATGGCTGACCGAAGAACAGTTCGTGGATGGGATCGCGCTGAGCGGTGCCCTGCCAGCGCCCCTGATCATCTTCTCCACCTTCGTGGGCTATCTGGCGGGCGGGATGAGCGGTGCCCTGCTGATGACGCTGGGTATCTTCCTCCCCGCCTTCGTCTTCCCCATCTTCTTCCATCGAAGCCTCGTGAGACTCGCCGATAATCCGGGCCTTCACGCTTTCCTACTCGGCGTGGCCGCTGCCGTAATCGGCCTGATCGCAGCCGTGACAATCCAGATTCTCGGCACCAGCATCGTCGATCTGCCATCTGCCTTGATTGCAGTGATCGCGTTCCTCCTGCTGACGCGATTCCAATCACGGACGACCATCGTGGCGGTGATCCTGGGTTGCGGGGCGGCCGGGTGGCTACTTCAGGCAACCGTGATCGGATAGCGGCAGCCCGGTCGGACTAGAAGGTCGAGCAGCCAAATCTCACGGAGGCGAAGTAATCGCTGTGATCTGATCATGCAGTGAACCGTTGCTCGCAAGGACCCGCTTCGTATCGGAAGCGCCCGTCCAGACGATTTCGCCACCGCTCCAATCAGTGAGTCTCCCACCAGACTCCTCGAGGATCAGCCCAGCCGCCATGACATCCCATGGCCTCAGATCGATCTCGACATGGGCGTCGAGGCGTCCCATCGCGACATCGAGGATGTCGAGAATTGCCGACCCTCCCCTTCGCAGGTCCTGACAGCGTTCGAAGATCTTCCTGGCGACCCCAAACATCTCGTCGGCCTCGGATCGATCGTAGGGGAGCCCGATTCCGATCAGTGCTGCGCTCAGATCGCCTACCTGAGAAACCTCGAAGACGGTGTCATCCGTGGAGGAGCTGATCCCCTCCCCTTTGATCGCCGTGACCGACAGACCTCTGAACAGATCACGTACGGCAGCCAGCACCACTTCGCCCTCGGACCAGAGCGCAACTCCCACGGCAGCAACGGGATAGCCGTGAACGACGTTGGTGGTGCCGTCGACCGGATCTACCACCCAGGTGGGACCGTCTCCGAGCTCGCCTCCCCCCTCTTCTCCGAGGAAAGACGAACCTGGAAGCAAACCCGTGAGGGATTCCCTGAGATCGGCCTCGAGGGCAAGATCAATCTCCGTTACGAGATCGGCTGAGGAAGACTTCTCGCTGCCGCCAGTGACTTCCAGAGACCGACCAGCGAGAGCGGACTCGACTGCCTGCGCGACCTCCTCTGTCAGATCCCAGTCGTGGTTCTTGGGCACTCGGTGATTCTATTGCCGCTCCGCCTCGGTGCGACTTGTGTCGCCGTATGGAAACGCTCTTGCGGCCCCTAAGGACGGCGCCTCTAAGGTTCCACACATGACCTATGGACTCCCCCCCGGGACCAGAGACACTCTGCCGGTCGAGATGAGCGAGCTCCGCGCAGCGGAATCGGCCCTGCTCGATGTGTTCGAAATGAACGGATACCAAGCCGTGGCAACACCGAGCATCGTGTTTGCAGGGGTCGCCAGCCGTGGAGGCAACGTGAGATCAGACGCTGCTTTCCGCTTCTTCGATGACCGGGGTGAGTTGCTTGCGCTCCGCTCCGACATGACCGTCTCTGTAGCTCGTCTTGCAGCCGACCGATTCGTGGACTCGGATACCCCTATCCGCCTCGCCTACTCTGGAAGTGTCTTCCGCGTCACCGATCCCAAGCGGGGAGAACCGCGAGAGGTCAGACAGGTGGGCGTGGAACTCTACGAGGCGCCGGAGTCGAGCGACTCCACAGGAACTGCGGAGGTGATCGGCGTACTGGGTCAGGCCCTGGACGCGGTCGGACTCGATCGTGCGGTGGTCGGTCTGGGGAACTCGAATCTCTTCAGCGACCTGATGAGTGAACTCGGCTACAGCGAGGAGGCAGTTGCCGAGTCCCTGGAGAGGCTCTCCCGAACCGATCTCGTGGGCCTCAGGGATGTCCTCTTGACATCCGAGGTAGGAGAGGAGAAGGCCAGGGGGTTATTGGAACTCGCCAACCTCCGAGGCGGAGAGGAAGCGCTCCAGCGAGCAAGTGAGATCGCCGCAGGCGGAACACAAGAGGCTTTGAACCGACTCCAAGAGACATATTCCGAACTGGAGACGAAGGGTCTCTCGGAGCGGGTGAGATTCGATTTCGGACTGCTCCGGGATCCCGGCTACTACACGGGTGCCGTATTCGAGGTCTACGACCCCGCCCTTGGTCGTGCGATCGGTGGTGGTGGCCGCTACGACGGTCTGATGCCCCGATTCGGAAGCGAGATGAGGGCAGCCGGCTTCTCCCTCTATCTGGAACGACTCCACACCGCGCAGACCGCTGCCGGAGGGAGTGGAGCATGAGTAATGCAATCGGCGGCACAGAACCACTCCGTCTGGCAGTAGCCAAGGGCTCGCTGTTCGAACCTACACTCGAGCTACTCGAGGAGATGGGCCTCGATCTCACTGCGGTGAGGGGCGACAGTCGCTCCCTTATCTTCGATCTGGGTGAGATCCAGTTGATCACCATGCGCCCATCCGATGTCCCCACCTACATCGAGGCTGGAGCAGCCGATGTCGGAGTGACAGGAAAGGATGTGCTCGTCGAGCAGGACGACAGACGCTTCTACGAGTTGCTCGATCTCGGATTCGGCAGGTGCCGGATGGCACTCGCTGCGCCCACAGAGGGACCGACCTTAGAAGACGTCACCCTCCGACTCGGTGCGATGAGGATTGCGACCAAGTACCCGCGCACGGCGATTCGCCACTTCGAGAAGTCCGGTCGCCAAGTCGAGATAGTCGAAGTCAAGGGTTCGGTCGAGATCGCACCTCTCACCGGACTCGCCGACGCGATAGTCGACCTCGTCGACACCGGCAGAACCCTGGCGGAGAACGGTCTGGAGATCAAAGAGGAGATCTCGGAGTCGACCGCGAGGCTCGTCGCCAATCAGGTCTCTCGTGTACTGAGAGCGCAACAGATAGACGATCTCTGCGAGAAGCTGGCAGCGAGCATCAGGTGACATCGCGGCTCGCGATTCTCGACTGCGGCATTGGGAACCTGCGTTCAGTCGAGAAGGCATTCGAGCGCTCAGGCGCCGAAGTCGTGGTCACCTCCGAGGTTGCTGCCGCAGAAACCGCAGACGGATTGGTCCTACCAGGTGTGGGGGCCTTTCCGGCGGCGATGGAGCGGGTCCGGAAGCAGGGAGTCGACGACTTGATCGAGAGGAGCATCGCTGATGGAAAGCCGCTGCTGGGTATCTGTCTCGGGATGCAACTCCTTTTCGAGAGATCCAGTGAGGGAGAGGGAGCGGAAGGGCTCAGCCTGCTGGAGGGCTCCGTAGAACCGATCTTGGCGCCTGGTTTGAAGATCCCTCACATTGGGTGGGAAAGAGTGACTTGGGAGAAATCGGATCCGCTGGTCGGTGACGTGGAAACCGGCGACGACTTCTACTTCGTCCATGGATATGCAGCCCGACCCCAGAACGAGGTGGACACGCTGGGTAGATCCGTCTACGGCGAGGGTTTCTGCGCCGCGGTTTCCAGAGGCAATATCTGGGGAGTCCAGTTCCACCCTGAGAAGTCGAGTGCGACCGGACTGGGGTTGCTGCGACGCTTCGTCGAGGTCTGCGAGCGATGAACCTCTACCCCGCGATCGACCTGCTCGGTGGAAAGGTAGTCCGGCTTCAGCAGGGTGACTACGAAAGACGTCTCGATTACGAATACGAGCCTGCGGAACTCGCCGCCAAGTGGGAGTCAGAGGGCGCGACCATCCTCCACACGGTCGACCTGGACGGAGCGAGGAGCGGGAGTCCGGCGAACCTCGAGACTATCCGGGAGATCGTCGCGAGCACTTCCATTCCGGTCCAGACGGGCGGGGGACTACGCGGCCGAGAAGCGGTCGAGAAGGTGCTGGAGGCAGGTGCAGCGCGCGCCGTAGTGGGATCGGCGGCAATCGCGGATCCATCCTTCGCGGGTTCGCTCGCGCAGGATTACGGAGATCGGATAGTCATCGCGGTAGACGCTCGCGGTGGCTCGGTCGCGGTCGAGGGCTGGGCTAAGGACTCGGGCAGAGCCGTCGCCGAAGCGGTTCAGGAGTTGTCGGCTCTGGGGGTGGTGAGGTTCCTCTATACCCCCGTCGAGGCCGACGGCCTGCTCGAGGGGCCGCGAACCGAGGCGCTCGCAGAGATATGTCAAGCGGCGGGATCAGAAGTCATCTACTCGGGCGGCGTGTCCTCGATCAAAGACCTCGAAACCCTCGCTACCGAGCGGTCGGAGGAACTAGAGGGCGTGATCGTCGGCAGAGCGCTGCTGGAGGGTCGATTCACCGTAGGTGAGGCGCTGGCTGCCCTCGGCGGTCGACCGCGGAGCTAACTTCCCTTCGATGGCCTACAAGAGAATCATCCCGTGTCTCGATGTCGACGACGGACGTGTGGTCAAGGGAACCAATTTCGTCGATCTCCGCGACGCTGGCGACCCGATCGAACTGGCCGCCAGATACGACCGCGAAGGAGCCGACGAAATCGTCTTTCTCGACATCACGGCCTCGCACGAGGGTCGCGACACAGTAGTGGAACTCGCTCGTCGAGCTGCGGAAGAGGTGTTCGTTCCCTTCACGATCGGTGGAGGCATCCGCAGTGTCGATGACGCCAAGGCGGTGCTCGACGCAGGCGCCGACAAGGTCTCGATCAACTCAGCAGCCGTTGCCGACCCCTCGCTCCTCACAGCGCTCTCCGATCGCTACGGATCCCAATCGATCGTGCTCGCGATCGACGCCAAGAAGGGGAACGACAGCTGGGAGGTCGTGATCCGTGGTGGCCGGGAGGAGACGGGGAAGGATGTCGTCGCCTGGGCGCGGGAAGGAGTTGAGCGCGGGGCCGGAGAGATCCTGCTCACCAGCATGGGTAGAGACGGTACCGAGGCGGGGTACGAGCTCGATCTCATACGGGCTGTGTCGGGAGCCGTACCAGTGCCTGTGATCGCCTCGGGCGGAGCTGGTTCGGTCGAGGATCTTGTCGAGGTGCTCGGTGAGGGTTGCGCGGACGCTGCGTTGGCGGCCTCCATATTCCACTTCGGAGAGCACTCGATAGCCGAGGTGAAGTCAGCCATGGCCGCTGCTGGAATTCCCGCCCGCACAGCCTGAGTGCAGGCATCGCGCCATTCAGAATTACCTTGGTGCACGCCTAAACTCGAAGTCGATGGCCGACGAAACGCAACTTCTCTACGACGACGAGGGGCTGGTCCCCTGCATCATCCAGGATGCTCGGACCGCCGAAGTGCTGATGCTCGGGTGGATGAACAGCGAGAGTCTCGAGTTGACGAATGCCACTGGTGAGGTCCACTTCTGGAGCCGATCGCGAGGAGAGATCTGGCATAAGGGCGAGACTTCCGGAAATCGGTTCAGATTGATCGAGATCCGCTTCGACTGCGACGCCGACGCCCTGCTCGCGCTGGTGGAGCCAGCGGGACCCGCCTGTCACACGGGCGAGCGCACTTGCTTTTTCAGGGCAGTCGACGGGGATACCTCTCCTGTCGCCGGTGAGATCCTGGCCGAGCTCGAGCGCACGCTGGAGAAGCGGAAGGCGAGTCGTCCGGAGGACAGCTATTCGGTCACGCTCTTCGACGATCCCGATCTGGCGGGTTCCAAGGTGACCGAAGAGGCTGAGGAGGTCGTCCGAGCCGTCGCCTCAGAGTCCGATGAGAGGGTCGCAGAGGAAGTCGCCGACCTCCTCTTCCATCTCCAGGTCGTACTGGCCTCCCGAGGGATTTCCATCGCCGAAGCCCTAGAGGTCCTACGCAGGCGCAGGACGGAGTGACGCAACTCAGCTCCGCTTGACGCTCGGCAGCAGTGCCGGCAGTCGCTCCATCACTCCCTCGTAATCCGATCTGCGATGAAGCGAGCGCCGATCCATCATCGGGACA
>JAUMFR010000241.1:0-3274 GCA_032119755.1 Solirubrobacterales bacterium
CCCGATCGCCAGGGCCGCAAGAAGATCCTCGAGGTGCACACGCGCGGCAAGCCGATCAGCAAGAAGATCAACCTGGACGTGCTGGCAGGCCAGACCCCGGGCTTCACCGGTGCGGATCTCGCCAACCTGATCAACGAGTCGGCACTCCTGACCGCCCGCTCGGGCAAGCGCGAGATCACCATGCTCGAGTTGGAGGAGGGGATCATGCGGGTGATCGCCGGCCCCGAGAAGAAGACCCGGATCATGTCCGAGAAGGAGCGCCTCGTCACCGCCTACCACGAGATGGGCCACGCGATCGTCGGCCACAAGCTCGAGAACTGCGACCCGGTTCACAAGGTCTCGATCATCAGCCGCGGCCAGGCCCTCGGTTACACGATCTCGCTCCCGTCCGAGGACAAGTTCCTCACCACCCGTGCCGAGTTGACCGACACGATGGCGATGACCCTCGGCGGACGTGCTGCCGAAGAGATCATCTTCGGCGAGATCACCACAGGAGCATCGAACGACCTCGAGAAGGTGACCGAGACCGCCAAGCAGATGGTGATGCGCTTCGGTATGTCCGAGCGGCTCGGCCCGCGCGTGTTTGGTCACGATCGCGGCCAGCCATTCCTCGGGCGCGAGTTCTCCGCCGAGTCCGACTACTCCGAGGAGATCGCCCGTGAGATCGATGACGAGATTCGCCGGATCGTCGAGGACGCGCACCAGACCGCCCGCGGAATCCTCTCCGAGTACCGGGAGGAATTGGATCGCGTCTCGAAGATTCTGCTCGAGCGCGAGACGATCGATGCCGACCAGTTCGTCAAGCTGCTCGATGGCGCCGCCGAAGAAGACGTCTTCACCGACGAGGAGCCCGAGCCGCCGGCCGAGAAGCCCGACGAAGGCGAGGAGGTCCAGCGCGGAACCGCGCAGGAGGGCCCCCGCCCGATCACCCCGCCGCGTCCCGGCCTCGCAGCCGAGATGCGCGCCAAAGACGACGAGTAACGGAGTAACGGTTAGTCCTCAAATGTCCGTCGCCTTGATGGGCATCGTCAACGTCACCCCCGACTCGTTCTCCGATGGTGGGCTCTACCTCGACCCCGCCAAGGCGATCGAGCACGGTCGCGACCTGGCAGCCGCTGGGGCCGACTGGCTGGATGTGGGTGGCGAGAGCACTCGCCCGGGCTCGGAAGGTGTCTCGTCCGATGAGGAGTTGGAGCGTGTGACACCGGTAGTCGAGGCACTCGCCGGCGCCGACGGGCCGGGCGTGCCGGTCTCGATCGACACCTCGAAGGCCGAGGTAGCCCGTCGGGCGGTGGCGGTTGGCGCGAAGATGATCAACGACGTCACGGCCCTCAGGGGCGACCCGGAGATGCCCGCCGTGTGTGCGAAGGCCTCAGCAGATGCCGGGGTGGAGGTCTGCCTGATGCACATGCTCGGTGAGCCGCGCACCATGCAGGAGGATCCGCGCTACGAAGATGTGGTCCGGGAGGTGAGGGACTTCCTCGCCGAGCGGACGCAGGTGGCAGTGGATGCGGGCGTGGCGGAGGACAAGATCGTGCTCGATCCCGGGATCGGCTTCGGCAAGACCCTTCAGCACAACCTCGCGCTCATTCGCGGGCTGCCCGAGCTGGCATCGCTGGGGCGACCGCTTCTGGTGGGTCCTTCGCGCAAGCGTTTCATCGGTGAGTTGTCCGGCTCCGCCGGCGAGGCAGACGATCGCCTGCCCGGCACCATCGCGGCCTGCATCGCCTCGGCCCAGCGCGGCGCAGCGATCCTGCGAGTACATGATGTGGGCCCGGTGCGCCAGGCGCTCGAGGTTGCCGGTGCGATCGAGGCGGGCGAGTAGTCCCGCGCAGGGCCGTCTGCCTCGGCTACCTTGCCCAGACGATGAGCGACTCGCCAGCAGATAACTCCCTCAACAGCGGCGCGATGGTCGAGGTAGTCGGCCTCGCGCTCTGGTGCCGTCACGGTGTGACCGACGCCGAGCAAGAAGTCGGTCAGACGATCCTCTTCGACATCGCGCTCGATGTACCCGAGTGCGGCGCGCGCATGACCGATGACGTCTCGCAAACCGTCGACTACGGCCTCGTCTGCGAGGAGGTCGAGCGGGTAGCCACTGCCGAGAGCCACCGAACCCTCGAGCGCGTCTGCCAGCTGGTGGGGGAGGCGCTGATCGCCAAGTTCGATGCGAGCGAGGTGACCGTCCGCGCCGCCAAGCCCGAGCCACCCCTGCCTATGACCCTCGGCGAGGTCGCAGTCGAGATCACGCTCAGTCGCTGATGGGGCAGCCCCGAACCGGATACATCGGCCTCGGCTCCAACGTGGGAGATCCACGGGCCAACCTGCGCCAGGCACTCGATCTCTTGGCTGAGGCCGGGGTGGAGGTGCAGGCAGTCTCTTCGCTCTATATGACCGAACCGGTGGGCGAGATCCTCGACCAGCCCGATTTCCTCAATGCCGCCGCGCGAGTCAGCACCGACCTCGAGCCCGAGGGGCTACTCGACGTCTGCAAACGGATAGAGCTCGATATGGGCAGAGATCCCGACGCGCCCAGACACTCGCCCCGGCCGGTGGATCTGGATCTGCTCCTGCTCGGGGATCTCGTTCTGGAGACCGATCGCCTATCCCTACCTCACCGCGAGGTGACCACGCGGCGGTTCGTGCTTGCGCCTCTGCTCGAGCTCGATCCGGACCTCACGCTCCCCGACGGCACGTGCCTCGCTGACAGCCTCGGCGCGATGCCCACCGACGAGCAGCGGGTCGAGGTGGCAGGCGAGCTCCACGGCTGACTTCGCTGTATACGGATGTGTTAGGCTCTTCGGAGCTTTTCGACGAGCCCAGCACTAAATCCGCACCCAAAGGAGCCCCCAGATGAAGCGTCGTCTCGCGCTGTTCCTTTCGATCGCTGCAACCGTCGCAGCCGTCCTCGTGCCCGCCGCTTCGGCCTCGGCCGCTACCTCGCCGGCCAAGGTCACCGACTTCTCACCATCGGTGACTTCGGGCTCTGCCAGTGCGGGCCAATTTCACGCGGTGGCGGTCAACCCCAAGACCGGTGCGCAGATCGCCTTCTACACGGCCCAACTAGTCCCTTCGCCTACCTACCTCGCGACCCAGCGTTTCGATGCGAACGGCCCGGTCGGTTCAGAGAACGTCATCTGTGACTCCGCCGGTGGTGTATGCACCAATCAGAACTTCTGGCAGTACTCGATCGCCTACAACCCGGCGACCAAGGGCTGGATTGCCGTCTACCACGACCAGCAGGGAGATCGGATCGTCGGGCAACTCCTGAATTCCG
>JAUMFR010000242.1:0-5356 GCA_032119755.1 Solirubrobacterales bacterium
TCAGCCGCCTGCCCGAGACCCAGCGCACTGCATTGCTGCTGCGTGAGATGGATGCAATGAGCTACAGCGAAATCGCTCAGGCGATGGACACGACCATTCCGGGTGTCAAGAGCCTGTTGGTCCGCGCTCGCATCGGACTCGCGGAGTGCAGTGAGTCGAGGGGACTCAGCTGCGAGGAGGTCCGTGTTGACCTCGCCGAGGCCGCCGAGGGAATCCAGCGTCTCTCCGGTCCTGTCCGGAAGCACGTCAAATCCTGCGAGAGCTGCACCGCTTTCCGCAAGCAGCTCCGCTCCGACTCGAGGGCGCTTGCTGCAGCTCTCCCGATCGCTCCAATGATCCTGCTCAAGGGCAAGATCGCAGCGCTGCTCAGCGGGATCGGCAGTGGCGGTGGCGCAGGGTCGATCGGCGGCGCAGGGGTGGTTTCGATCGGTGGCTCAGGTGCGGCAGGCGGATTCAGCGCTGTCGGTGCTGCAGTAGGAAGCAAGGCGGCAGCGGGAATTGCAACCGCTGCCCTGCTCACCGCAGGCGCGGTTGGTATCGAACACGAGGTGAACTCCGACCGGAATTCAGGCAAGCCGAGTGGAACCGTCGTCGAGAAGCAGAAGACCGAGGTTTCCGCAACACCGACGATGGCTACCGCCGAGACGGCGGCAACCGTGGAGTCTCCAGTCGTCGAGAGCGAACAGCCTGCCATAACTGGCGATCCCGTCACTCCCGCTGGCGAAACGAACGCCGTCGCCGACGGTGAGACCTCCTCCACCGGTGGCTTCAGTGACACAGGTGACTACGTGCCCGGTGCCACCACTCCGGATCCAGTCACTCCAGAGCCAGAGCCAGAGGTGACCCTGCCTTCGCCTCCCGCTGACGAAGCTCCAGAGCCTGACCAGGCCGTCGATTCGGCTCCGATCTCCTAGAGCTCGAGGGATCCACCGGGCGCGAGCACCTCGACCTTCGAGGAGGTCGCAGACTCGACATCCTTCTTGAATGCCTCTGCGTCGGTTTCGATCGGCGGGAAGGTGTTGTAGTGAACCGGGATCACGATTCCCGCCCCGAGCAGCTCCGCGGCGACCACGGCATCGTGACGATCCATCGTGTAGTGACCTCCGATCGGAATCAACGCGACGTCCGGCGGAGTGCGTTCGGCGATCAACTTGAGATCACCGAACAGACAGGTATCACCGAGGTGGTAGACGGTCTTGCCTCCGAGATTCACGACCAGGCCGGCTGCCGCTCCGATCACCGTTCCGGGCGTGGGGCTGAAAGGACGATCGCTGCTGCCGGGGACCGTGCTCGTGTGAAAGGCCTGGACCATCTTGACCCAGCCCCAGTCGTACTCGACCGTTCCCCCCAGGTTTGGATCGGCACAATCCTCGATCCCCTCCTCGCCGAGCACGTTCGACAGTTCGGCGATCGCCAGGAAGGATGCTCCGGTTCGCTTGCCGACCGCGACTGCGTCGGCGTAGTGGTCGAGGTGCGCGTGGGTGAGCAGGACATGCGTTGGGTCTACCTCCTCTGCGCTGACCTTGGCGACCGGATTATTCGGTGCGAGGAACGGGTCGATCAGCACCTTCGTTTCGCCTTCGTTCAACATCACCGTCGAGTGTCCGATGTAATCGAGTCTCACTTCTCTCCTCCTCCAGAGTCCGTCTTTTCCAGTTCCCGTGCGAGTGACCATCCGATCGCTGCGCCGATCATGGTGGCGATTCTCGCTTCTTCTGCAAGCAACGTGCGGACAGCGGTCAGCCGCTCGTCCTGATCGGGGAGCGTCGCGACACGCAGCACCTCGGAATCGTGCGATTCGTCGAACCAACCGCCAGCTGCGAGGGCCTCGCCTAGGATCCGCTGAATCTGTGGGGCAGCCTGCGAGATCACCCTCTCCGCCTCCTGCACGGATTCCGCCCCGGAGAGAGACTCCACGGCTGCGACTACCTGCTCCTCTGTGTACTCACCGCTCACGGGGCCAAGATAGACCCGATCAGCGTCGACCGGCTCCGGACCGGACGGACGCGAGGCCCAGCAACACGCCGATGATCGCTCCGATCAGGGCGCCCGTGAGCCCGACCAGGATGCTCGCCGGCTCGATCACGACCGAGAGCAGAATCAGTACCGCAGCGCAGACCGCAGCACCGATCAGATCCACCTCACCTCCGGACTCGCGCCTGAATTCCACCGCCCGGATGACGGCCCAGGCGCTGAGGAGCCCGAGAGCCACCGCATTGCCTCCCCACGCCACGGCTACATCGCCAGCGCCGAAGGCGTCTCCGACCCAGATCCCCAACAAGAGCCCTAGTGAACCACAGGCGAGGATGACCAGAGCTGTGACGGGGGTACCAGCCCGCGACTCGACGGAGATCCCGAAGATCAGGATCCCGCAGGCACAGACGAACAGGTACCCGACGTCGTCGTAAACGAACGGAGCCACGAGATATCGCCACCACTCGGACTCCGCTACCGGACCGGCGATCCCGCCTAGTTCGACCGGTCCGATATCGCCGGCCTCGGCCACCAGCAGGAGGACCACCGAAGCCGCCACGGTGAGGATCGAGGCCCAGGGTCGCCCGAACTCGATCCGCGGAAGCCTGATTCTCGGTCGGGGCCTGAGGCGAGTGACCTTCGGAGGCTCGCGCTGCGACGAGTCCTTGGGCGCTATCTCGTCGCCCCGGCGCTCCAGCTCGGGAGCACGTTGGCGAAGCCGGGCGCCGCAGTACGGACACTCGGTTACGAACGCGCTTACCTCGGCGCCGCACTTGCCGCACACGAGATTCGAATCGGGCGCGCTCACGAATTGAGCATAGACGCGGAGGGTTCACTCGAAGTCGCGTTCGCCCACCGGTTGACCTCATAAAGAACCCGGGCGAGTTCGCGCCCGCGCCCGGTGAGGCTGTAGCCCCTGCCACCTTCCTCGACCTCGCAGATCCCGGCCTCCACCAATTCGGCGAGTCTCGTCGTGAGGACCGAGGGGCTGATCTCCAATCGACGGGATAGGTCGCTGAATGAGAGCCGGTCTCGCCTGAGTTCCCAGATCAACTGCAGGGACCAACGCTTCCCGAGCAGACTCATGGCCTGCTCCATTGCTGAGTATTCGGATTTTGCTTTTTTTTTCATAGTATTTAAAGGGCTCCTCACGCATACTACTATGAAAAACCTACTGAACGAGTGTAGCCGTGCCTGCGGCCACCGAAACCGGTCTCTTCTCGGGGGCGGAATCGACCTGAAGACAGGGCTGCAGATATTCGGCAATACTGAAAACCATCGGGCACCAGGTCAGAGGCACCCGAGCCAACCACGACAGGAGGAGTCCAGCAAGCATGCAAGCCAAGTCCATCGCCAAGCAGAAGTCACTTCTCGAGGTCCTCCCCCCCGGCAAGCGCGCTCGACTGCACCGCTTGCTCTACGAGTTCGGCCCTGGCGACGGGACCCTCATGTTGTTGCCGATCGATCAGGGGATCGAACACGGGCCCCGTGATTTCTTCCCGAACCCCGACTCGAAGGACCCTGAGTACCAGTTCAAGCTCGCGGCCGAAGCCGGCTACTCGGCCATCGCTTGCCAGATCGGCATGGCCTCGAAGTACTACCCGGACTACGCCGGGCGAGTGCCGCTGATCCTCAAGGTCAACGGCAAGACCGACGTCCCGTCATCCGACGAGGCCCTCTCGACCACCAACGCATCGGTCGAGGATGCGGTTCGACTGGGCGCTGACGCGATCGGCTACACGATGTACGTGGGCTCACCTCGTCAGGACGAGGATCTCCGCCAACTGCAGGAGGTCAGGGAAGACTGCGAACGCTACGGGATGCCCCTGGTCATCTGGTCGTACCCGCGAGGGAGCGCCATCGACGGCAAGGGAGGTGCAGGGAGCTTCTACGCGATCGATTACGCAGCGAGGCTCGCGATGGAGATGGGCGCGGACGTGGTCAAACTCAACATGCCGAAGCCCTCGGACTCCGACAAGGATGCACCTGCTCCTTACAACGAGATGGACGTCGATCAGGCGGAGATGATCAGACAGTGCGTGGAGTCGGCTGGCCGCTCCCTGGTGGTGCTCTCTGGAGGGTCCAAGGTCGACGACGAGACGGTCCTCAACCAGACCCGGCTGATCATGGAAGCTGGAGGGTCAGGCGTGATCTTCGGGCGCAATGTATGGCAGCGCCCCTGGAAGGATGCGCTCAAGATCGTCGAGCAGATCAAGGGCACGCTTCTGTCGAGCGTGCAGCGCACCCCCTGACCGGCTCACCGTGGCCGGGGTCGAGAAGGCTGTCAGCTAAACGAGTCTGCATCTGACTTAAGAGAAGATGCGCTTCCGGATACCGAGCACGAAGAAAGGTCTGACCGCCGTAGGCATGGGCATCCTGCTCCTGATCGGCCTGATCATGGGCGGAGAGGAGGAGGCCACCCGTGATCAGGGAAAGCGGGTCGCGGAGAAACCTGCCAAGCCTAAAGCCGCAGAGCCCAAGCCCCGGAACGAGCGGCCGCCCGAGAAGAAACGGCCTGTACGAAGGCAACCCACCGGCACCCCCGTCTACGTTTCGAGAGTGGTCGACGGCGACACCATCGAGGTGACGATGCCGAACGGCAGAACCGAGGACGTCCGCTACATCGGGGTGGACACCCCCGAGACGGTCGCACCGGGGGAACCGGTCGGGTGTTTTGGGCCGAAGGCAAGCGCATTCAACGAGGCGTTGGTGGAGGGCAGGAGGGCGAGGCTCCGGTTCGATCAGGAGCGCAGGGACTACTACGGCCGACTGCTTGCCTACGTCTACGTCGGAGGGAGATTCGTCAACGCGGAACTCCTGAAGCGGGGGTTGGCACGCGCGATCTACTACTCGCCCAACGGTGCCTTCCGCTATCGGTTCGAAGAGATAGCGAGGCGTGCAGGCAGATCCGGCCGAGGACTCTGGGGCGCCTGCAGGTGAGATGACCCGAGCGGATGGCTGCCCGGGCTGTCGGTTTGAGCGACCCCTAACATAGGACCCAGCAATGGCCCAGATGAGGATGAGAAGGAGCGCGGCCCAGATCGAGGCGGCGCTCGAGCAGGAGATGGAACTCGACCGCAAGCGTCGAGATCAGTTGCGCGAGCGCGCCGCAAACAGGAAGCGCGCGAGGAAGATCAGGAAGGTCGAGTCCAAGGGCAAGGTGCGATTCGGGGTCTTGTTGGTGGCCCTCACCGCCACGGTGGTGGTCGTAGTGGTGATCATGTTCGAAACCCTCGCCTGGTTGATGGGATGAGACCGAAAACCACGAGAGTCGCAAGGGGTTGGAAGGCCCCTCATTGCTAGAGTCCCCCGCCGATGGCCGGACGATCCCTGAAACCTCAGTTGAACCAGATTCGTGCGTGGGTGCGACAGGGTCGGACCG
>JAUMFR010000243.1:0-1788 GCA_032119755.1 Solirubrobacterales bacterium
GATCTCCGAGTACGCGCACTGCCACAAGAGGTAGTTGGAGAGCCGCTGCTCTCCGCTCGTTCGTATCAACAGGTCCGGGTAGTTCATCTCGGGTGCATAGAGATTCTCCCTGAACGCCTCTTCACCTCCGCCGGCATACGATTGAGCTGCATCGAGGATCTCGGCTCGTCCGCCGTAGTTGAACGCCACGAAGAGGGTGATCCGGCTGTTGTTCGCGGTCTCCTCCTCTGCCGCGTGCATTGCCTCCACCAGATCGGGCGGCACACCTTCCGTGCGCCCGATGAATCGCATCCGAACACCTTGTTCGTTCAGCTCTGGAGTCTCCTTCGCGATGCGCTGCCCGAACATCTCCATCAAGCCAGCAACCTCCTCGTCCGGTCTCGTCCAGTTCTCGGTCGAGAACGAATAGACGGTCAGCTCTTCGATGCCCAGGTCCACAGCGTCTCGGAGTCGAGCCTTCACGACATCGGCGCCTGCCTCGTGACCCTCTAGTGCCGGCAGCCCCCTCGCATGAGCCCAGCGGCCATTACCGTCGGTGATGATGGCTACATATCGAGGCGGCATGGGACGGGGAGCCCGAGCTCAGATCTCGAGTATCTCCTGCTCTTTGGCCTTCAGGAGCTCGTCGATCTCACCGATCGAGTCATCGGTCAATTTCTGGATACCGGCCTCTGCACGGTGCTCTTCGTCTGAACCTGCGCCCCCTCCCTTCTCGAGGTCTCGCAGGTGGCTGTTGACGTCACGTCGGATGTTCCTGACAGCGACCCTTCCGTCTTCGGCCACTCCGTGCAGCACTTTCACCAATTCCTTCCTGCGCTCCTCCGTGAGATCAGGGATCTGCATCCTGATCACCGAGCCGTCGTTGGCCGGACTCAATCCGAGATCTGACTCCATCACCGCTTTTTCGATCGCCGGTATGGAGCCCTTGTCGAATGGAGTGACGGCGACACTCTTTGCATCTGTCGCTGATATCTGCGCGAGCTGCTTCAGCGGTGTCTCAGCACCGTAATAGTCGACAGTGATTCGATCGAACAGATGCGGTGATGCGCGTCCGGTTCGTACGGTTGCGAACTCGCCTTTGCAGGACTCGACCGCCTTGGCCATCCTCTCACCCGCGTCAGCAAGTAGCCCGTCAATCGAATCAGTCATCACTTTCCACCTCTTTCTGGGTCCCTGGAAACAATCGTCCCCACTCGCTCGCCGCTGACGATCCTACTCACGTTGCCCGACTCAGCCATGTTGAATACGTAGATCGGGAGATCGTTGTCCATGCAGAGTGACAGCGCGGTCGAGTCCATTACCTTGAGGCCCTTCTCGATCGCCTCGAGGAACCCGACCTCCTCGAGCATCTGGGCGTCAGGGTTGGTGCGTGGATCGTCGTCGTACACCCCCTCCACCCCATTCTTCGCCATCAGGATGGCCTCGGCCCGGATCTCGAGCGCTCGCAGTGCGGCGGCGGTGTCGGTGGTGAAGTAGGGGTTCCCGGTGCCTGCGGCGAAGATGACGGTCCTCCCCTTCTCGAGGTGTCGGATCGCTCTGCGCCGGATATAGGGCTCGGCTACCTCCGTCACATCCATTGCTGAAAGGACTCGTGTGTCGACTCCTTCTCTCTCCAGTGCGTCCTGGAGCGTGAGTGCGTTGAGGACCGTCGCGAGCATGCCCATGTAATCCGCCGTCGCCCGATCCATGCCGTGGGCGGCACCCTCCAATCCCCGGTAGATGTTCCCGGCTCCGACGACGATGGCCACATCGACCCCCGCCTCCCTCACCTCGCGGACCTGACTGGCG
>JAUMFR010000244.1:0-8932 GCA_032119755.1 Solirubrobacterales bacterium
GGAACGGTTCCGCTCGCACCACGATGCGACCAACGGCGGGGAGCTGCTCGCCGACATCGTCAGCGAGGAGATCCGCCGCGACGAACGGGTGGTGGCGGTCGACGACGAAGCGGTCCTCATCTGTCCTTGGGCATCACGCAGTCCGTTCGAGTTGCGATTGATTCCGCGTCGAGCCGAAGGAGACTTCGCCGCCGACGACATGGACGGATTCGGAGTCGGCATGCTCGCCACCGCATTGCGTGCGCTCAAGTCCCGCTTCGGTACCGAGCCACAGTTGAACCTGTGGGTGAGGACAGCCCCCCGGGGTGCGGAGCCGTTCCACTGGCACATCGACATCGCCCCCAGGCTCTCGATCCGCGCCAGCTACGAGATCGCCACCGGCGTCGACATCAACATCTTCCCACCAGAGCGAGCCGCCGGAGAGCTCAGGGAAGCGCTCGGAGACTCCTGAACGACCAAGGGCCCCGAAGGGCCCTTGGTTTCGAAACGGTTCGATTCAGAGTGACTAGGCGCCAGCCGGCTCGCTCACGCCGCCCTTCGGGTCCGGACCGTACTTGTTCTTGCCCTCATCACTCTTGGTCAACATGAAGACCAGCATCACGATGAAGCCGATGATCGGAATGATCTGGATCCACCACCACCATCCGCTCTTGCCCGTGTCGTGCAGTCGCCTGATCGTGGCGGAGAGCACCGGGAAGAAGAACGCGATTGCGGCTATCCAGTAGAGGAGACCCCCGCCCAAGGTATCGAGGCCGATGAGCCCATCGATGAATGCGGCGACGAAGACCGCGATCACATTGGCGAGATACAGCCACCAGAACGCCGGACGGGATGCGCGCCCCTTCCAATCGAAGAAATGATCGAATCCAGACTTGACTGCTTCTTGAATATTCACCTGTTAGTGCCTCCTCCTTCTCGGCGTATCGACCGAGGTTGACTGTGATGCATGAGAGGAACCTACCCGAACCGGCGGCAGAGCGGGACTTACGGTTTCCGGTCGTGTTGGTGAAGATGATGCGCGTACAGACTTTCAGCCAGAGACCGATGCGATTCAGAGGACAGAGAGCATCCCTCGTAGTGGCGCTGGCAGTAGCGATGGGGGTCATCTTTGCGCCTGCACCCCCTGCGGAGGCCGCGTCCGACCTCTGGGTCGACCCGTCGAGAGGCCGGGACTCGGCCGCAGGTACCAAGTCCAGTCCGCTGCGAACCCTGTCCGAAGCGTGGGGTCGCCTTCCGGCGGTAGCCTCGGCGCCGACCACGATCCAACTGAGGGCTGGCGACTATCGAGGTCTCAGCCCCGTCTACTGGGAGGACCATTCGGGAACTGCAGATGCACCCGTGCTGATCCACTCTTTCGACGGCAGAGGGAAGGCCCTGCTGCCGGCGGTCAACCTGTTCGGTGTCTCCTGGATCGAGTTCCGGGGCATCAAGTTTCGTGACGGCGGAGATGTAGTCCACTGCGAGCAGTGCTCTCACTTCACCTTGAGGAACTCGATCGTCGAGGGTGTGGGTGCACAGGAGACCTTCAAGGCGAATCAGAGTGAGTGGGTGTCGATCCTCGACAGCTCCCTCCAGGGAGCCGGCGACAACGTGGTCGACATGGTCGCGGTGCGTCACATACGTCTGAGGCGCAACCGGATCGCGGGCGCCGAGGACTGGTGCGGTTACGCGAAGGGTGGATCGGTGGATGTGATCGTCACCTCGAACCTGTTTACCCGGTGTGGGACCGGAGGCTTCTCCGCAGGGCAGGGAACCGGCTTCCAGTTCATGGAACCACCGTGGCTCCACTACGAAGCGGTCGGAGTGCTGATCCGCGGCAACACCGTGACCGAGACCGAGGGCGCCGCCTTCGGGGTTCAGGGAGGCTTTGGCGTGCTGGTCGAAGACAACGTCGCCCGCAGGGTCGGACGACGCTCACACGTGCTCGAGGTGGTGTTCGGCGGGCGGTCCTGCGACGGACAACCCGGCGACGCGGGCCGTGAGCGTTGCCAGCAGTACCTGGATCAGGGTGGATGGGGAACCACTGTGGTCGACGACGGATCGAACGGGGTGAGCATTCCCAGCCAGCATGTCCAGTTTGTGGGGAACGTGATCTTGAATCCCGCTCCATACCGCTCTACCTGGCAACACCTGACCGTGTTCGGCGAGACGGGCCCCCAACCCGGCACCGGTGCGCCGTCGGACGGCGCGGCCGACACCGATCTCCGTTTCCACCGCAATGTGATCTGGAACGGATCGAGCTCGATGCCCCTCGGAGTCGGCGAGGGGACGGGCTGCGCTCCCTCCAACCCGACCTGCAACCCCGCGCAGCTCCGAGCGGACAACCGGATCAACACTCGACTGCCGCTGCTGAAGCGACTGCGCAGCGGGCGCTATGTGAAGCGCGGTTGGACAGTCGACTACACCCGCCATACGAGGCTCCCTCTCGACTGGAGCGGTCTCCCCGCCGGCTCCCCTCCGTGGACCAGCTGGCCGTTCTAGATCTCTTGGGTCTCTCCTCTAGCCTGCGCTGATGCTCCGCAAAGCCCTCGACAAGGCGATGGACCTCACCGTAGTGCCCGGGTTCACCCGGATCGGCTACTCGGTGCGCAGTCGCGGCTGGACCGATCCGACGGCGGGCCGGCTACTCGATGGGAAGGCAACGTTGATAACCGGTCCTACGGCCGGCCTCGGCACTGCGACGGCCAAGGGACTCGCCCGGGCGGGCGCCGACCTGCACCTGGCGGTACGCAACCTCCCGAAGGGAGAGTCGCTCGCGAAAGAGATCCGGGCCGAGATCCCCGATGCAAAGGTGACCGTTTGGGAGTGCGACATCTCCGATCTGGATTCGATCCGGGGCTTCGCAGGGATCTTCTGCGACTCGGTGGTCCGGCTCGATGTGTTGATCCACAACGCCGGCATCCTCGCGGCGGAGAGGAAACGATCGGCTCAGGGATTCGAATTGACCTTCGCGACCAACGCCCTCGGGCCGTTCCTGCTCACCGAACTCCTGCTCGAACCGCTCGAGCGAGCGACTCCGTCGAGGGTGATATTCGTCTCCTCGGGTGGCATGTACGCCGAAGCACTCGATGTCGACGACCTCCAACTGGAGCGACGCGAGTTCCGCGGAGACCGCTTCTACGCGCACACCAAACGCATCGAAGTGATCCTCGCCGAACTGATCAGCGAACGCTACGGTGCGCGGGGAATCACCGGTCACTCCTCACACCCCGGTTGGGCCTACACGGCCGGGATGGCCGAAGCGCTGCCGAGGTTCCACAAACTCACCGGTCCGATACTCCGCACAGCCGATCAAGGTGCCGACACGGTGGTCTGGATGTCTCACGCCCCCGAGGTCCTCACGAATCCAGGCGAGTTCTGGCACGACCGTGAGCCCCGACCGAAGCATCGACTCCCCTCGACCCGGGAGACAGCGGTCGAGCGCGAGGAGTTGTGGCGCCAACTAAGCGAGTTGGCCGGCGCCCGATCCGACTGACTGCCGCTAGGAGCTCTTCGGCCGCGTGCCGAGATCGCGGCACATGAAGTACAGGGTCGGCGGGAAAATTGCCCAGATGGGCGCGATCACCACGAGGTTGAATATCCCCTGCAGGATCGATCCAGCCGTGTTGCCGAACGCCTCGAGCAGGAGAGAGGCGACGATATTCAAGATGACCATCAAGACGAAGTAGGTCCAGAAGATTCGCCACGCGTTGCCCGAGGCCAGTCTCGCGCTGACCCCGAAGTTGTCGAGCGCGGCGCGGTCTTTATTGAGCACCGTGGCAGGCAGCGCCATGGAGAAGTACACGGCCGAGACGACGAAGCCTACGAAGAGGCTGAGGATGTAGGTGATGATCACACCGAGGACCGCCCAAAAACGGTCCGATGCGGACTTCAGCAGCTCTATCGGTCCCATCAGCTTGCGCTTCTTCTCCAGTTGCTCGACCAGTATCACCGCCCCTGCGTGGTAGAGAACCGCGACCACGATCGCGGCGATGAATCCGACCACGATCAGGATTACCCCAAGCGCTCCCTCCACCTCTTCGGCGAGGATGTAGCCGACGATGATGGTCGCGACCGGAATCGCGAAGACGATGATCGCGGCCGGGATGAGGGTCTTGGCGCCATTCTTGTAGTGGCTGAAGACGGCGGTGAGTGTGTCGCCGATCGAGATTCTCTTCTCTGCAGCGGCTTTCGAGCGCGTTGCCATTGGCGCGGAAACTATCAGGCTCTAGACCGGCAAACCCCGCATCGCGCCCTACACTTGGCCCGATGGCTCATTACGAAACCGGCTTCGTCTCGCCCAAACCCATCGCCGAGGTGTTCGGGTACCTCGCGGATTTCACAAACGCCACCGAGTGGGACGACAACACCGAATCGGTGAGATGCCTGACCGGAGACCCACTTGCGCTGGGAGCTCGTTACGAAGTGGTGACGAAGTTCGGCGGTCGGACCCTCACCCTCGTCTACGAGACCGTGACCCTCGAAGAGCCTCATCGAGTCGTCCTGCAATGCGAGTCCGGTCCCGTCCGGATAGAGGACACGATGACCTTCGCGGAGACCGCAGGCGGAACCGAGGTCCACTATCGGGCGCAGATCTATCCCAAAGGCCCCGCCAAGCTGCTCGACCCAGTGTTCCATCTCATCTTCCAGGCGGTCGGCGGTCGTGCGGCGAAGGGTCTCAAGCAGGCTCTCGGCGCATCCTGAACGGCGGTGTCCCCCGTTCACGCCGACGGACCGGAAGCGGCTAGCCTCCACTGCCCATGATCGCCTTCGGATGCGCGATGACCTCGCCGGACAAGTACGAAGCGTTTGCCAAGTCGGGTATCGATCTGGTCGCGGAGCCGGATTCGAAGGTCCATCTCTACCGGAGCAAGGGATCGATATTCCGCAACTACAACATGATCCTGGATCTGGTCAAGGACGAGCCAGATCTCGAGGCGCTCGTTCTATTCCACCAGGACTCGGAGATCGTCGAACCGGACTTTTGTGACCGAATCCGCGCTGCCTTCGCCGATCCGGAGGTGGCGATCGTCGGCTGCATCGGCGTCGTGGGAGCCCGGAGCATCGCCTACTGGGAAGGCTCGGAGGTCTGGGGATCATTCACCCACCGCTATTACGAGTACGGAGGAGGCGATATCCCCGGACTCGGTTGGCAACGTGGTGCACACATGCCTCCTTACGCGAGGACGGGGGAGGTCGACACGGTCGACGGATTCGTCCTCTGCCTGAGCCCTTGGGCGATCCGGAACCTCCGCTTCGACGAAACGCTGGGAAAGCTCCACGGCTACGACCTCGACATCTGCCTCCAGGCACGTGAACAGGGTAAGAAAGTCGTAGTGGCCGACTTCAGGGTGATCCACCATCACTCTCTGGCGCTGATAAACGACGTCGACGGCTGGGTCGAAGCGCACATGAAGGTGGCCGAGAAGTGGGACGGCCGGATGGGGATGGTCGGCCAGGAACCCGGTGACTGGAAGGAACGCGCCCGTCGCGCAGAGGCGCGTGCCGAGGCCGAGAAGATGATCGCCGGAGCCAACGTCTACATCGCTCAGGCAAGGGTCAACGAGGCTCGCCGTCCCAGCTACTGGCTCCACGCCCTGATGCGGAAGATCCGCCGCAGGGTCAAGGTTTCCTTCTAGCCGTCTAGCTCGGCGAGATGCTCGTCGAGCTTCTTTGCATCGGCGGGTCTGGGACCGCCCATATCTATCGCACGCTCGATGTCCTGGACCGAAACCGCCGGTGTCCCGAGGTTCCGGATCTTCGACATCAGCTCCGCAGCCTTGAAAGTGCCCGAGTGCGCGAGCTGGTGCAGGATGCGGGCCTGGACATCACGGCGAACCAGGTGCTGGACGCGATTGGCCTCGAGCCTCATCAACAGAGGGTTGCGGTCGTAAGGAGAAAGGAGCCTGGAGACTGCGCCGGACCACGAAGCCGACTCCGGCCAGAGCACTCCGAGCCCGAAGAAGGCGGGGATCACCGCGAACTCGAGTCCTCTCCCGGCCTCGGTGGCGAGGAAATCCTCCACCGCGGTGAGCGTGCCGTTTCGCGGGCCACCCTCGCGAACAGCCGCGCAGTCGTAGTAGAGACCGCTCTTCGCAAGTCCGGGATCGGAGGGATCTAGCCAGACCTCGCGAGCCACCGGCTGGCGGAACTCGTCGGGGATCCGCTCCGGTGCGTAATAGGTGTCTCGCCTCGCGTGGGGCCAACCGATGTCGTGGAGCATGGTCAGCGGAAACGCGGAGCCCTCGGCCTCTGCACGAGCGGCGATCGCCTCGAGTTCCCGGGTGACCGTGAACCAGTTGTGATCCCCATCCACGATCACCGCGTCGAACCTCGGGGCCGCTGGAATGGCCTCGAGACTCGTCGCCTCGATCACGGTCAACTCGGGATGCGCCGACTGGAGGGACCGCAGTTCCTCGGTCGGCTCGGTCTCGACTGCGACGACCTGCGAGTCGTGCCTTCCGGCCCAGACGAGCAGGGCCTCGGTCAGGCGGCCCTGGAAGGCGCCTATCTCGAGGACCGTGTCCACCTCTGCGGCGTCGAGTGACCCATAGAGGATCTCTCCGTAGTCGGAGATGGACGCGCCCCACTGATACCGGTCGTCCGGCGGGATGAACGTCTCTTCAGGTCTGTCCTCTGGGCTCATGGGCTCCTCGATGGTCGTCCTGGTGCGGGCGACCCCGCTGGCACGGTATAGCGTTTGCACCGATGAGCGATCTCGCCGCCCACCACTCAGCCGCTTCCAAAGAGGCTCGGCTGCCGACCCTCGCGGAGATCCGGACGAAGCAACCGCGCCTCAGAGAGGCACTGGCAGCCGATGCACGAATGGTCGCCTCGAACAGGAACGAGCGACATGAGTTCCGCTCGACCCTCGACGGCCTCCTGCAGACGCTCAGACTGATCTGGGTCAGCGACGCTTTCGGGGCTCAAGTGCTCTACCGGCTCAAGGTCTGGTTCGAGGTTCACCGCGTGCCAGTGCTTCCGAGAGTCCTTCACCGCCTCGCCATGATGACCTCGCAGGTCGCGATCGGGAGTCCGGTGGTGATCGGACCGGGCCTGTACGTCGTGCACGGTCAGATCGTGGTGGACGGGATCGCCGAGATCGGGCGCGGGGTGGAGATCGCTCCCTTCGTGACGATCGGACTCCGATCCGGGAACTTCCAGGGCGCCAAGATCGGAGACAACGTCCGGATCGGCACCGGCGCGAGGATCATCGGGGCGGTGCGGATCGGCAATGGAGCCACGATCGGCGCGAACGCGGTCGTGGTCGACGATGTCCCCGAGGGCGCAACGGTTGTGGGTGTTCCTGCGAGGCCTGTCGAATAGCAGCCAGTTCAACCGGTGTTACGCTTGGTCGCTGAGGGTTCGGGGCGGCAGTCGACCCGGGAAGGAGTGACACGAAGATGTTCTTGAAGACCAAACGTAAACGTAAACGCGAGCGAATCGGGAACCTGAAGTCGTTCGAGGGTTCGAAGCCTGAGTCCGTCGACGCGGACACGTTCGATTCGCTGGAGGCGATTCTCGCCGAGATAGAGGAACTTTCCGCCGACCCCGCCCGGCGTGAAGACCCGGACGTCGCGGCACGGATCCTCCAACTCCGCCACTGGGCGGGTGCCCGCCTGGCCGGAAAGTCGAAGAAAACGGCCCCATATCCCGATCCCGACTACTCCGGTCTGCCCAAGCCGGGTGTCGTGCCCGAGACGACACTCGACGAAGCCACCCCGGCGATGATCCGCGGCGCGCTTCTGCGCAACGGCTGCCTGCTGATCAGAGGTGTGGTACCCCGACAGGCAGCCGAAGGGCTCGCCGCCGACATCGACCGAGCCTATGAGACCCGGACCGAGGTGAGCGAGAGCAGGGCGAACGGTGCCGAGAAGGGCTGGTACGAGGAGTTCTCTCCCGACGCCCCGTACTTCTCCACCGTTGAAAGAGGCTGGATCGGAGATGGAGGCGGGCTGCTGGCGGCAGACTCGCCGGTCATGCACGCGAAGATGCTCACGGCGTTCTCGGATGCAGGGCTGAGTGATCTGATCGCGGGCTATCTCGGCGAGCCTGCAGCCATCTCCGACCAGAAGTGCACACTTCGCAAGACCCCGCCGAGCGCCGGCAGAGGGTGGCACCAGGACGGATCCTTCATGGGGGAAGTGAAGGCGCTCAACGTCTGGATGGCCCTGACCCACTGTGGAGACACCGCGCCGGGCATGGACATCGTCCCCAAGAGGATCGAGGAGATCCTGCCGTCGGGGACCGAGGGCACCGAGATCGCGATCCAGATCCACGAGGACATCGCCCAGGCCGCTGCGGGAGACGGAGGAGTGGTGAGACCGATTTTCGAACCGGGCGACGTCCTTCTCTTCGACGAGATGTTCCTCCACACGACCGCTGCGGAGTCGAGCATGCCGAATACCCGCTTTGCGATCGAGAGCTGGTTCTTCGGGGCGTCGGCCTTCCCCGAGGACTACGTACCCATCGCTGCCTGAGCCAGACGACTTGCCGACGGGTAGCCCATCGTCAGGTCGGGGAGATCACTCGTTACCGAGAGCCGACACGGGTGGCACCGCCGACGCACCAGGCCGACCTCGGCGCTCGGCCTCGGCCGCGGCGCGCTCGAGGCCCCCGTGCTCCAAAGCGGCGACCGGAGACTCACCCCGCCAGACCACGCCCTTTCCCCGTTCGCGCACCACGACCTCCATCGTCCCACCCAGATGCTCCAGGGCACCCGCGACGTTGCGACGCTCTCTGGGCAGGGGAACGGGAAGCAGATGCGACTCGCCGAGTGGTGAGCGACCCTCGATCTCGATTCGCCAGCGGGGACTGCGCCCGGAAAACGACCAACGGTCGTCGCTGACCTCGGCGGTGACCGGCGAGATGCCCGGGTTCCCCAAGCGGATCAGTCGCCCGTCCGGCAACCGGACCACGACGGCCGTGACCTCGGTGCTGAGGCCGGCCGATT
>JAUMFR010000245.1:0-13875 GCA_032119755.1 Solirubrobacterales bacterium
GGCAGGCGACCTGGCCACCGGGATCGGTCGGGTCCGTTTCTCGCTGGGCGTGGACGAAGACCTGACCGAGTTCTTCTCGACGAATCGAGACGACCGGCTGCTCGGTCCGGTGATCTCCCGCAGGCCCTGGGCGCGACCTCAAAGACGCCCCTGGCCATGGGAGTCCCTCGCTTGGGCGATCGTAGGTCAGGGACTGGAGCCAGCCGAGGCAGCACGGATACGGCGCCGTGTCGTCCACCGTTGGGCCCCCCGCGTGCTTCCGCCAGGTGCCTCAGAGCCTCTCTTCGACTTCCCCTCCTCGGAGACGATCGCCGATGCGGCACCCGCGGAACTGGTCAGCAAGGGTTTGACGGAAGCACGCGCGATCGCACTGGCCCGCTCGGCTCGTGAGATCGTCTCCGGACGGGTCGATCTCGACCGGCCTGAGACGCTCGACCGGCTGCTGCTGATCCGTGAGGTCGATGCAGCGACGATGGAGTCTGTCGCGGCTGGGGGCAGGGGGGAGCTGGATGCGCTCCTCGTTTCCGATCCGACTCTGGCGAAACTTGTGGGCCGCATCACCGGTCTCGGCCGTCGGGCCGATGCAGGCGAAGTGGAAGGACTCCTCGCTCCGTATGCACCATGGAGAGGCCTGGCAGCCGCATTCATCCTTGCCGGCTACTCGAAGGCCGTGGTCGAGGGCCCGCCGCTCAGAGCCGTCGCCTAGCGCGGCTCAGGCGCAGGAGGCAGGAATTCGCTCGTGATCGACTCCTCCACCGACGGGAGGTCGTCGATCAGTCCCTGCGCCTTCATCCAGGCCGCGAAGTTAGCCCACTCGTTCGGATTCATCCAGCCGAACGGAGCGTTCTCGGGAGCCTCGAGGAGCGGCAGCGTCGCCTCTACCTCCGCAGCGGTGAGGGACGGATCGAGTCCGTCACCGGCGGCGAGAATCGATCTGATTGCAAGATCCGGATTGTCGATCGCGAGTTCCGTTCCCTTCGCCAGGGCCGAGATGAAGAGAGCGAGGTCATCGGGGCGCTCTTCGATCGTCTCGTCTGAGGCGACCAGCACCAGCTCGTCGTAGGTCGGGACCCCGACCCGGTCTACGGGAAGGACGGTCGGGTCGTCACCCCGCTCGGTCAGCTGCACTCCCTCGATGTTGCGGAACCCACCGAGGATCGCATCGGCCTCACCACCGAGCAGTGCCGGCAGGAGTCCGTAGCCGACGTTCACCCTGTCGACCGATGCCGCAGGTACACCCGCAGCATCGAGGATCGTGTCGAGATAGTCATCCTGGTACGGGATGCCGGCGGTTGCAACGGTCTTACCCGAGAGGTCCACGGGGTCGACGATCCCGCTTTCCGGCAGCCAGATCAGGGAGGTCAGCGGCTCGTCCACGATCGCCGCTACCGCCTTCACCGGCAGGCCCTCTGAGCGCGCGGTCAGGACCTCGGGTTCGTAGGAGATGGCGAGATCGGCACGTCCCGCTGCCACCTGCTTGAGGGGCGCCGATGGATCCGAGGGGACTCGCAGATCCACCTCGAGCCCGGCCTCTTCGAAGTAGCCTCGCCGCTCCGCCACCACCAGGCCTGCGTGGTCCGGGTTGACGTAGAAGTCGAGCATCACGCTCAAGGGAGCGTCTCGGCCGCTCCCCGTCCTCTCCTCCTTCTCGCTGCAGGCTCCGAGCGCACCGGCAGCCACACACAGGGAAACGACCAGCAGTGCCCGACCCCAGCTCATCCGCCTGCCTCCCCTCGTTGCCAGAAGACCACCCTTCGCTCGATCGCTCCGACCGCCCAGAAGAGCACGATCGCGATTGCGGAAAGGACCACGATGGCGGCGAACATCCTGGCGGTGAGGAGCTGAGCCGAGGAGATCTGGATCAGATATCCCAGTCCCGCGTCCGAGCCCGACCACTCTGCGAATACAGCGCCGATCACCGAGACCGCCGCCGCGATCTTGGCTCCGCTGAAGAACGCCGGCAGGGCCGTCGGTATCTCTACCCAGGTCAACACCTGACCCCTGCTTGCACCGAGTGATCGCACCAGACGGATCTGATCGGGGTCGGAGCGCCTCAATCCATCCATGCAGTTGACGGTAATCGGGAAGAAGCAGACCAACGCGATGATCGCGAGCTTCGGACCCAGACCGAAGCCGAACCAGACCACCAGGATCGGCGCGATGGCGATGATGGGAATCGTCTGCGATCCCACCAGCAGCGGATAGATCGCCCTCCTGGCGGCTTCGGAGCGGTGGATCAGCAGTGCCAGCAGCACACCGGCGATCACGGCGATGAGGAACCCCGCGACCACTTCGACGATCGTCGTCACCGCCGCCGATCCGAGCAGAGAGCGATCCTGCCATAGCGAGTCCGCTATCTCGCTCGGCGCAGGAACCAGGAAGGATTCGATCGAGAGGGCATCGGCGATCAGCCCCCAGCTCGAAGCGAGCTGCCAGATCACCAACAGCCCGAGGCCGACACAGACCGGAGCGAGCCAGTGGGATTTCCGCTCCCGGCTCACGCCACGGCCCTCTCGGCGCCCAACGCCTCGAGCGCTCTCTGCTTGGCCTGCACGAAGTCGGGTCTGCAGATCGCAGCCAGACGGTCTACGGCTCTCGGCGCCGGTGAGTCGATTTCGCTCACCACCTGCCCGGGGCGGGCGCTCAGCACCAGGGTGCGGTCACAGAGGTAGAGAGACTCCTCTACGTCATGGGTCACCAACAAACAGGTCCTGGGGATCTCGTTCAGGATCGAGCCGAACCAAGTCTGCAGATCGGCGCGACTGATCGCGTCCAGCGCAGAGAAGGGTTCATCCAAACAGAGGACCGGGCGGTCGGCAATCAGGGTCCGGAGCAGCGCGACTCGTTGGCGCATCCCTCCGGACAGTTCCCCTGGCAGTGATCCCTCGAAGCCGCCGAGCCCGAAGCGCTCGAACGTATCCGAAGCCAGTACTCGCGAGCGCTCCTTGCCGAGGCCCGCAAACCTTGGAGCCAGCCCGGCATTGTCGATCGCCGAAAGCCAGGGGAGGAGGAGGTCTCTCTGCGGCATGAAGGCGCATGACTCGAGACGTCCCTCCGCGTCATCTCGATCTCCGACTCGCACGACTCCCTGGCTCTGCTCGAGCAGACCGCAGACCATCCTCAGCAGCGTCGACTTGCCACAACCGGAGGGACCGACGATCCCCACCACCTGGTCCGCTTCCACGACCAGGTCCACTCCATCGAGGGCGCGGACCCCAGAGTAGTCGTGGGACACTCCGGAGATCGTGATTGCGGTCTTCTCGTTCGGTTTGGCTTCGGTCATCTTCCTTCGCGCGCGTTACCGCACAGGTTCTGAGGGTAAGCACCGACCGGATCGAGGATCCGCGGGTGCACTCTCAGTCCGCCGGATCGCGGACTCCCCTGATGGCTCGTTGCGCGAGTCTATCGTCTGGTGCTCGCGGGATCCGCAGCGATCAGGTTGACGAACGACTCGAGGTGTTTGGTCGTCCAGCACTCGAAGGCACCGTCGCACCGGTCCTCGTAGGCGCGCATAACCGAGTCGCCGTAGTTCCAGTAGAGCTTCGGTTCCGGGTTCAGCCAGTAGGTGTGACCCGCCCGCTCGGCCAACTTGCCGAACGCCTCCGCGTGGGGATCTCTGCCGTTGGCTCTCGCGTCACCGAGCACGATCACGGTAGAACGTGGGCCGAGGTCGTCTCTGATCATCTCCTCGAACTCGAGCCAGACGCGGCCGTAGTCCGTGTAGCCGGAGATGTCGGCTACGCCACCATGAGAGGTGATCTTCTCGGAGATCTTCCGGAAGTCGCGTTCCTGCTCGAAGATCTCGGTGATCTCGCTGATTCGCTCGATGAACACGAAGCTCCTCAGCCTCCGGAACGAGTCGTGAAGCGCGTGGAGCACAGAGAGGAAGAACACACTCGAGGAACTGACCGAGGTGGACACATCGCAGCAGACGAAGATCTCCGGCCGGCGCGGGCGCCGATTCCGGTAGCGCAGATTCAGCGGCACACCGCCGGTCTCGAGTGAAGCCCTCATCGTCCTGCGGACATCGACCGTCTGACTCCGGCGCCTGCCTCTCTGCTCGTGCCCCAGAGTCGCGATTCGTCGTTTCAACTGGGTGACCGCCTTGTGTACGGCGGCCAGATCCTGGGTCGGACTTCCGGGTAGAGACCGGTCCAGCTCTGCCAACGGCTTTGCGGGAGGTAGCTTTCCGGCACGCTCGATCGAGCCCCGCTCCAACTCCCTGCGCAGATGTTTCTCGAACCTCCGGACCGCGTCGGGGTCCAGCCGCGCCGGATCGGTGCCCCCTGTGTTGAGCTCGAGCTCGCGCCGGATCCGCTGGACATCCACTCCGATAACCCCCGATCGCTCTCCCTGTGGTCCGAACGCAGCGATCGCAAGCTGCGCCAGGTCGCTCATCTCGCCGTCACGCCCCTCGACTATCGCCTCTCGGATCGCATCCCGCAACTGATCGAGGTCGATCCGGTTCGACCCTTGGTGACGGTTCTGTTCGCCCTCGCCCAGATCCATCTCGAGAGCCCCCTGCTCGGTTGCCCGGAAGAAGTACCGGTCGAAAACTAGGTCGAACACCCGGCGGTCCTCCTGGGACTTCGCGACGGTGGCCGCCAATGCTTCTCTGAAGTCTTCCTTGTCGGTCCAGTCGATCTGGTCGATCGCGCTGAACGAGTCGAGGATCTCCGAGGTACCGATCGCAACTCCTTCGGCCCGGAGATCTTCGAAGAAACTCAGCAGCCCCGGTGCAAGGCTCGAGGCCATGACCTCAGCCCGTCTGGCCGTTCGTCTCGGGTCCGGACAGCTTCACCGCCACCCGCTCCGCGATCAAGTCGATATCGGTCCGGTGTTTGACGATGATGCTGAGTGATTGCTCCAGGGTCTCCCGGTCGATGTCGTCGGCGCCGATCAGCAGCAGGGTCCTCGCCCAGTCGATCGACTCCGAGAGGGAGGGAGGCTTCTTCAGGTCGAGCTCGCGGATCTCCTGGATCACGTCGACCATCTTGCCGGCGAGTTTCGGATCGAGATCCGGCACGTGGAGACGCACTATCTCCAACTCCCGCTCGCGACTCGGATAGTCGATCCAGAGGTAGAGACAACGCCGCTTCAGCGCCTCGGTCAACTCGCGCGAGTCGTTCGAGGTCAGGAACACGAGCGGTTGGGTGGTGGCCTCCACCGGTCCGAGCTCCGGGATCGAGATCTGGAACTCCGAGAGCACCTCCAGCAGCATCGCCTCGAACTCCTGATCGGTCTTGTCGATCTCGTCGATCAGCAGCACCACTGGCTCCCCTGAGGCGATGGCGGTCAGGAGCGGACGCTCCAGCAGGAAGCCCTCCCCGAAGATCTCGTTTTCAGCGCTCTCACCCGCGCCTTCCTCCGCTGCCACTCGGGCTTGGATGTGGAGGAGCTGCTTGCGGTAGTTCCATTCGTAGAGGGCCTTGGCTTCGTCGAGCCCCTCGTAACACTGCAGTCGCACCAGCGGTCGTCCCGTGGCCCTGGCGACCGCCTTGGCCAGTTCCGTCTTGCCGACCCCGGCTGGCCCTTCGACCAGCACGGGCTTGTCGAGACGCTCGGCGAGGAAGGAGACCAGTGCAGCCGACTCATCGGCCAGGTATCCGGCCTCGGCGAGTCGTTTGCGTTCGTCCTCTACAGAGGACGGTGCAGGCCTGTCGGTTTTCGCGCCCATCGGCGGAGATTGTAGGCCTCGGCGACGCAGCCACCTGCAGCGGGTGACCCCGCAAAGCGCTGCGTGGCCGATAATCGAAGCGTGCAAGCAACAGTTGAACTCGCCCTCGCCCTGCCTCAGACCATCAGTCCCTACCTCTATCTGATGCTCGCCGGCTTCGTGGTCGGGATGCTCGGCCATCTGTTCAAGCTCAAGATCCTGATCGGCAGTGGAATCCTGATGATCGCGCTCGCGACCCTCCTCTTGCCCATGGCACTCGTCTTGAGCGAGAATCAACCCGATCGAGGCCCGGGCATCTACGCTCCCGGGACCAAGTGAACCGCCCGGCCTCGTGAACAGACTCCACCAACTCGATCTCTCCAGAACTCTCAAGGCCGATGAGGAACGGAACCGTCTCGAGGTCGCGTGGTCACGGCTGAGCGAGCTCCGGCTGTCCCTCGGAGGCCAGCGGCCTCTCGCAGATCCGCGCTCCTCCACCCATCAGGGACTGGGTCCTCCCGTATGTGTGGTCTTCGAGGGCTGGGACGCGGCCGGTAAGGGCGGAGCGATCAAACGTCTCGTCCAGCCGCTCGATCCCCGACACGTGAAGGTATCCCAGTTCGCCGCTCCGACCCATGACGAGCTACGGCACCACTTCCTCTGGCGCTTCTGGCCCCACATACCGGGATGGGGTGGGATGAGTGTGCTCGACCGATCCTGGTACGGGAGGGTCCTGGTCGAGAGGGTGGAGGGGTTCGCAAGCGAGGAGGAGGTGGAGCGGGCCTACGGAGAGATCAACTCATTCGAGGATTCACTCGCTCAGGAGGGGATGATCCTGATCAAGTTCTGGCTCGAGATCTCCGATGCCGAGCAACTGAAGAGATTCGAACGCCGGGACAAGGAACCACTCAAGTCTTGGAAGCTCACCGACGAGGACTGGCGCAACCGCGAGAAGCGCCCCGCCTACGAGTCTGCGGTCGAGGAGATGCTCGAGAGAACGGATCGTCCGCCGAACGCCGCCTGGCACCTGATCGAAGCCAACTCGAAGCGACATGCAAGGGTGAAGGTGCTCGAGACCGTGATCGCCGAGATTGAGGAGGGGATGCGTCGTTACGGTATCGACCCGCCACCAGCCGCCGAGGAGACTCCATGACTGCCAAGAAGAAGACATCCAGGAGCAAGGTCTCCAGGGGAAAGGCCTCCAAGGGAAGAGCCCCGAGGAGGTCGGGAGCCCCGGAGATCAACCCGTCCTTTTTCGCCTCGGCTCATGGTTGGCCTTACCTGCTCGTCCCCTTCATCGTGATCGCGATCGTTCTGGAGATCAACCACGCCGCTCCCGCGCTGGTCTTCGCGGCGTCCGCTCTGGGAGTCATCCCCACCGCCGCTCTGATGGGTCGGGCTACCGAGGAGCTGGCCGTCAAGTCCGGCCCGGGACTCGGAGGTCTGCTCAACGTCACCTTCGGAAATGCTCCCGAGTTGATCATCGCCCTGTTCGCGCTCGCAGCCGGACTGCACGAGGTGGTCAAGGCTTCGCTGATCGGATCGATCCTCGGCAACGTCCTCTTGGTGATGGGGGCTTCGATGCTGTTCGGTGGCCTCAAGAAGGGGCAGTCCGTGCAGAGGTTCGACCGAACCGCTGCGAGTGCACAGTCGCTGATGCTGCTCCTCGCACTCGCCGCGCTGGTCATGCCTGCGGTCTACGAACTCGTCGACGGGCAGGGGTTGCCCGCGATCGGCCCGGATCGCATCCGGTACGACTCCACGGTGGAGGGCCTCTCGCTGGTGGTTGCGGTAATCCTGATCGTCAGCTACGTCGCCGGGCTCTTGTTCAGCCTCAAGACCCACAAGGATCTCTTCAACCCCCACAGCGACGACGCTGGTCACGACAGTTGGGGCTGGTCGGTGAGGCAGTCGGTCATCGCCCTGGCCGTTGCGGGTATCGCGGTCGGCGGAATGTCGGAGATCCTCGTCGGATCGATCAGCGAGGCCTCTGAGGCGATCGGGATCAGTGAGTTCTTCGTCGGCGTGATCATCGTCGCGATCGTCGGAAACGCAGCCGAGCACTGGGTGGCAGTGTTGTTCGCCATCAAGAACAAGATGGACCTGTCGGTGAACATCTCGATCGGTTCAAGCGCCCAGATCGCACTCTTCGTCGCGCCCGTCCTGGTGATCTGCTCGTTCTTCATCGGACCCTTCCCGATGCCTCTCGTGTTCAACGGCTTCGAGATTGCGGCTGCGATCCTCGCGATCCTCGCTGCCTTCCAGGTCACCAGCGAGGGGGAGTCGAACTGGTTCGAGGGCGCTCAGCTGTTGGCTCTCTATGTCGTGCTGGCCGCGGTCTTCTTCGTCGCCTGACCTGGCAGCCCTCCGGCCCCGACGGGTAGGATGCATCTAGATGGAAGTCCTCCTGCTCCTCGTCAGTTTCGCGATCATCCTCACCGGCGCGCTGCTCTTCACCAACGCGATCGAGTGGATGGGCCACCGCTTCTCGCTCGGCGAAGGTGCTGTCGGCAGCCTCTTGGCAGCGGTCGGAACGGCCCTTCCAGAGACATTGATCGCGATCGTGGCTCTGCTCGGCGGCAGCAAGAAGGAGGACGTGGCGATCGGCGCGATCGTCGGTGCGCCCTTCATGCTCGCGACCATCGCGATGATGCTGGTCGGTGTCTCGGCGCTCGCCTATCGCCACCGACGTAAGACAGGCACCACGCTCGATGCCCACGCTCCCACCCTGGAGCGTGATCTCGTCTTCTTCCTGATCTTCTTCGCGCTCGCCCTCCCGTTCGGATTCGGCGCTCCGCAGGAGATCAGGATCGCTATGGGGGTCATCTTCTTCCTCGGTTACGCCTACTACGTCAGGAGGACCCTTAGGGGCGGGGGCACCGTACAGGAGGAGGAGACCCTCAATCCGCTGATCATGGACCGGATCCCCACCAGGCCGGAGCCACCGATGTGGATGATCGTGGTCCAGAGCCTGCTCGGCCTCGGTGCGATGGTCGGAGGCGCGCATCTCTTCGTCGACGAGCTGATCAAGGTCGCGGAATCCTTCGGGGTCGAGGCGCTGGTACTGGCGCTGATCCTCGCGCCGCTCGCTACCGAACTGCCGGAGAAGGTCAACAGCTTCTTCTGGATCCGCGAGAACAAGGACTCGCTCGCGCTCGGGAACATCACCGGCGCAATGGTCTTCCAGTCGACTATCCCGGTGGGCATCGGACTGATGTTCACCAGCTGGGACCTCTCGGGTTACGCCGCGCTCTCGATCATCCTCGGCCTGATCGGAGGTGCGATCGCCTGGATCGCTCTGCACCGCCTCGATCGGTTCAACGGCTGGGCGGTCGCGGGCTGGGGGTTGCTCTACGCGACCTTCTTCGTGGTGGTCGCCCTCTAGTGGTCTAGGAGGTCTCTGCCACCAACGCGAGGATGTCCTCGGCATGGGTCTTGGGCGAGGCCTTCTCGATCACGTGCGCGATCTTGCCCTTCGAGTCGATCACATAGGTGGCGCGTTGAACGCCCCAGTACTTCTTCCCGTACATGCTCTTCTCGACCCACACGCCGTATTTCTCGGCCACCTTGTGGTCCTCGTCGGCGAGCAGGGTGAAGTCGAGCGAGTGTTTCGAGTCGAACTTCGAGACCGCCTCGACCGGATCGGGGCTGACTCCAAGCACCGTCACGCCGGCCTTCTTCAACTCGGCGCGGTGATCCCGGATACCGCAGGCCTGAACCGTGCAACCGGGGGTGTCGGCGCGCGGGTAGAAGTAGAGGACCACAGGCCCGCCGCGAAGTGACTTGAGTGCAACCTTCTCGCCGCTCTGGTCGGGGAGCGTGAACAGCGGTGCGGACTTGCCGGCTTCGAGCAGCGCCATCAGTCCTCGCGACCCGGGTCCTGGCCCGTCTCCCCCTCGTCCGACTCGCCGTCGTCCTGCTCGAGTGCCGTCTCGGACAGCGATCCATCGTTTCCGGCGTGATAGTGAGTCTGGAATTCCTCCAACAGCCGGTCGCGCTCGTCCTCGTCGACCGCGCTCTCTTCGGAAACCTTCACCCAGTCGGCGCCCTCGTATGCCTCCATGTTGAAGATCTCCTGGTCGATCGAGGTCGAGTCGTCGACGATCACCACCACCTCGGTCTGAGGGTTGAAGTAGGTACCCGGTTGGACCAGCATCTGCTCCAGCTCGACCGCCTGCTCCGCCGCCAGGCCCTCTGCGTCGGCGCCCTCGTCCTCATCCTCGTCGTTGAAGGCAAGCCCGCCCTCATCGAGATCGTCTTCGAGGTCTTCTACGGACTCGAATTCCCCACCGATGTCCATCTCGTCGCTCACTGCCGGAACTGTATATCGCCTGCGCCCGTCTTGGCGGGGAGCCGGATCGCTGAGGAGAGGGCTTCAGCAACGCGCAGGCCTCAGCGATGCGCAGGGTTCAGGAATCGATCGCACGGAGTCTGCGCGAGATCTCCTCGTCGACATCCAACGGTTCCTCGCCCCGACGGACCCGCCGCTCGTTGTTGGCGATCACCACCTGCCGGATCTCCTCTCTGAGCTCGGGATCTTCCGAGTGGACCGCGTTCATCAGTCGCTCGACCTCGGCATCCACGTCCACCGGATCCTCGCCGCGTCTCTGCTTGCGGAAGTTCGCCGCCTCGACCATCTGCCTCACCTCGTCTCGGGCGCTCGCCAAGCCGCCTTCGTCGGCTTTGCCCGGATCCTCGCGGTCGATCGAGAGAGGGCCGCCCCCGATCCCCTTGTAAGCGTCCTTCGAACCGATCGCGAAGATCACGCCTGCCAGCGGCAGGGCGATCACCACTACGGCGATCAGCACCAGCATCAGCGTGGAGGACTCGACTGCAAGAGGTGGACTCACGCTGTTCAGCCTATTAGGGGTAGTTCAGGCACGCTTTCGTTCCATTGTTCCGGTTCGGCCTTTCAATCCGCTACGCTTTCGATTATTGACTCGTGAGTCAATCTGCTCGCCAGTCATGGTCTTGGATAGGAATTGAGGGCTCTCCAACGGAGCCGGAAATGGAGAAGAAGACATGGTTGATTTCACTCTCACCGACGAGCAGAAGGCGATCAAGGAGATGGCGCACGACTTCGCGGAGAAGGAGATGCGCCCGGTTGCGGCGGAGCTCGACAAGGACGGCGGTTGGCCCCAGGAAGTCCTCGAGAAGTCCCATGAGGTCGGCATCCTGACCACGCACGTCCCGGCCGAGTACGGCGGTCCCGGGATGAACTACTTCGACGGAGTGCTGATCGAGGAAGAGCTCGGTTGGGGATGTTCCGGGATCGGAACCTCGATCGCAGCCAACGGCCTCGCCTCGGCTCCTGTGGCCATCGGCGGCAGCGAGGATCTGCAGAAGCAGTTCTTCGGTGAGCTCGTCGAGAGTCCGAAGCTCGCTTCCTTCTGCCTCACCGAGCCGGACGCCGGCTCAGACGTCTCGGGTATGAAGACCACCGCGACCAAGAAGGGTGACAAGTACGTCATCAACGGGTCCAAGTGCTTCATCACCAACGGTGGCTACGCCGACTACTTCACGGTCTACGCCAAGACCGACAAGGATGCCGGCCATCGCGGCATTTCGGCCTTCCTGGTACCGAAGGACGACACGGTCGTGGTCGACAAGAAGGAAGACAAGATGGGCCAGCGGGCATCCAACACCGCCACCATCACCTTCAACGAGACCGAGATCCCCGAGGGCAACCTCCTCGGAGAGGAGAATCACGGCTTCAAGCTCGCAATGATGACCCTCGACCGGACCCGTCCAGGAGTGGCGGCGATGGCCGTCGGGATCGCACGTGCCGCGTTCGAGCACGCCTCCGAGTACTCCAAGGAGCGCGTCCAGTTCGGCATGCCGATCGCGATGAACCAGGGAATCTCCTTCCTGATCGCCGACATGGCGACCAAGATCGAGGCCGCCCGTCTGCTGGTCTGGAAGTCGGCAGTCATGCTCGATCAGGGTCAGCGCAACACGCTGATCTGCTCTCACGCCAAGCGCTTCGCGGCGGACACCTGCATGGAGGTCACGACCGACGCCGTCCAGGTATTCGGTGGCTACGGCTACATCAAGGAGTACCCGGTAGAGAAGCTGATGCGCGACGCGAAGCTCATGCAGCTCTACGAAGGAACCTCCCAGATCCAGCGTCTGGTGATCGCCAAGGAGGTCCTGATGGGACGCGGCGCCGACGAGGCTACGTCCTCGAACGGTTCTGCTCCCGAGAAGGAGCCTGCCACGGCCTGACCAGGCTGACTGGCGGTACGTGTTTCAGGCCCGGTCGCGCCTCGAGCGCGGCCGGGCTTTTTCTTTGCCCCTTCAGATTTGGATTAGGGACGGGTCGGTGCGTCTGCCTGCATCGGCGCAAGGCTAGTCGCTAGCCTGCGCTTCCGATGTTCGTTTCCAAGGCAGCAGTTATCGGTGGCGGCACGATGGGCGGCGAAATCGCTCAGGTGATCGCTGCGGCGGATATCCCGGTGGTGGTCAAAGACGTCGACCAGGAGTTCGTCGACCACGCGATCGAGAAGGCCCGCGAGGTCACCTCCGGTCAGTTGGGCCGCCTCGTGAAGAAGGAGAAGATCTCCCAGGAACAGGCCGATCAGCGCCTCGCCGAGGTGATGGGTCGCATAACCGGCACGGTCACCTACGAAGAGTTGGGCGATGTCGACTTCGTGATCGAGGCTGTACCGGAAAAGATGGAGATCAAGAAACAGGTCTTCGCCGAGTTGGACGCCGCCACTCCCGGTCATGCGATCCTCGCATCCAACACGTCATCTCTTTCGATCTCGGAGATGGCAACGGCGACGCTCCGACCGGACAAGGTCGTCGGATTCCACTTCTTCTATCCAGCATCGGTCCTCCCGCTCGTGGAGGTGATCTCCGGCGCCGGGACCGATCCCGACACCGTCGCCGCTGCCTACAACTTCGCCCAGACCATCCGTAAGCAGCCGATCACCTGCACCGAGGTGCCGGGGTTCGTGGTCAATCGGATCCTGATGTCGGCCGTGGGAGAGGTCTGGCGAGTGCAGGAGCAGGGCGGCCTCTCGGCAAAGGCGGTGGACGAGGCGATCACCGCCCAGAACGCGGCGCCCATGGGCCCCTTCTTCCTCTGCGATCTGCTCGGCCTGGATACGGTCTCCCACGTAGCCGAGCACCTCGAGAAGTCCTACGGGGAGAGCTTCTACGTCCATCAGGGCATGCGGCTACTGGTGTCGGACGGCAAGCTCGGCGCGAAGACCGGTGGTGAGGGTTTCTACGCCAACGGTGAGGCCCAGATCCCGGGCGAGGTCGAGCCCGACGCAGCGGCGATCGCCGAGTTGATGGGCCTGAAGGCGCTGGTCGAGGCGTGTCTCCTGCTCGAGGAAGGCGTGGCTTCCGCTCGTGATATCGATGTCGGGATGATGGCCGGGGCCGGCTTCGACCCCCGCCGTAATCTCTTTCCTCCGTTCTGGAAGGCCGACATGCTCGGTCTCGACGAGGTGCTGACGAAGCTGGAGGCCGCCGAAGCCGAGCACGGCGCCAGATTCGCTCCGCCGAGGATCCTCCGTCGCCTCGTATCCCAGGGACGCCTCGGGATGAAGTCCGGCCAGGGCTTCTATGCCTACCCTCAGCCGGACGAGGGAGATCAGACCGAGACCGTCAAGCTCGAGACACGCGGCAAGGTTGCGATCGCCTGGTTGATGAATCCTCCGATGAACGCGATCTCGCCCCAGGTGATCGGGGATCTCGCCGAAGTCTGGAAGAGGGTCGAGGGTTCGCAGGAGATCCGGGCGATGGTCCTGGCATCTTCGATCCCGCTGGTCTACTCGGCTGGCGCCGACATCAAGGCCTTCACCGAGATGGACGAGACCACCGGTGGAGAGTTGATCTCCCAGGCACACGGCCTGCTCCGGGAGTTCGGCCTCTCCAGCGTGGCCACGGTGGCCGCAGTCAACGGCCTCGCTTTCGGGGGCGGCTGCGAGATCGCGATGGCCTGCGATTTCAGGATCGCCGCTCGCTCGGCTGTCTTCGGTCAGCCCGAGATCAAACTGGGGATCATTCCTGGCTTCGGCGGGACCCAGCGGCTACCTCGGCTCGTTGGCAACTCGAAGGCCCTGGAGATGAATCTGATCGGTGATGCGATCCTCAGCGATCAGGCGGGGGAACTGGGCCTCGCCAACCGCGTCGTTCCCGATCACGAGCTCTTCGAGACTGCCCTCTCCTGGGCGACCCGACTTGCCGGCCAGGCCCCTCTCGCGCTC
>JAUMFR010000246.1:0-17181 GCA_032119755.1 Solirubrobacterales bacterium
GAGAACTGGCTTCAGGTCGTCTGTGGCAGCGGTTCGGAAGTAGGACAGGCGATCGTCGAGAATCCACTCACCAAAGCGATCACCTTCACAGGCTCACCTCCGGTCGGCTGGGGAATTCGTGCCGAGGCTGCCCGCAAGAAGGTCAACCTGGAGCTCGGATCCACCGCTCCGATGATCGTCTGCGATGACGGTGACTGGGAAACCGCAGCCGACAAGGCCCAACTCCACGCTTTCTCTCATGCTGGCCAGAGCTGTATCTCGATTCAGCGGATACTGGTCCACGAGTCCCTCATCGATGGCTTCCGTGATCGGTTCCTCGCCAAGGTCGCTGAATTGAAGGTCGGCGATCCGATGGACGACGAGACCGATGTGGGTCCGCTTATCAGCCGCGGGGACCGGGATCGGGTGAAGACCTGGGTCGATGAGGCCGCAGCCGCAGGCGCCACCGTCCTCGCCGGAGGCGCATTGGTCGACGAGGAACGCTGCCTCGCCCCGACCGTATTGGCCGAGACGCCGCGTGAGGAGAAGATGTGGTGCGAGGAGGTATTCGGCCCCGTCTGCACCCTGCACCCGTTCGCCGACTTCGATCAGGCGATCACGATGGCGAACGACGCCAAGTTCGGTTTGCAGGCGGGGATCTTCACCCGCGACGTCGGTCGGGCGATCGAGGCAGGTAATCGTCTCGAGTTCGGAGGCGTGATGATCAACGAGGCGCCTACCTTCCGCACCGATCAGATGCCCTACGGCGGAATCAAGGATTCGGGCAATACCCGAGAAGGCCCCGCCTATTCGGTCCTCGAACTGACCGAGGAGCGTCTGGTCTCACTCCAGGGCTGAGTTTCGCCGCTCCGTAAACGAGGAGAGCCCCGGAGTTTCCTCCGGGGCTCTCGACGAATCTCGGTTGCTGCGGTTGGACCGCAGCGGATCGCTGTTACCGGGCCGTCTTGCGCCTGGCAGTGGTCTTCCTCGCGGTGCTCTTGCGGGCACTGCTCCGGCGAGCCGGACGCTTGGAGTAGACCTTCTTGACTCCGGTGACGAGCAGCAGACCGAAGCCGACCTTGGCGAGGAGATCGACGATCGCGAAGATCGTGATTTCCGCGGTCAGATTGATCACTGCCTCACCCTCGGTGCCGAGGATCCAGACGATCGGGTAGATGAACCAGAGTACGGTCAAGACGCTGGCGAGAGTGACCCAGAGCTTCTTGGTCTCCCCTCCCTGCTTCTTGGCCGCGGTGTATACCGGCCCCCAAACCGCGACCAGTACGAGCAGGAAGCCGAGGCACGAGAGTCCGTACCAGACGTACCTGTTCGTCTCGTCAGCGGTGAGTGCGGCAACGAATCCGGTCACGATCATGAACACATCGGCTGCGATCACGCCGCCGATGAGCGCGTTCCTCTCTCGCCCGTCTTCACCACCGCCGCGGAGCGACGGAAGGCCGACCATCAACAGGCCGACGAGAAGCAGGGGAGTGGTGAACGCCCAATCGATGTAGCGGGCAAAGTAGACATCGATCCCACGAGCTGATTCCAGAACGCCGGAACCGGTCGCCATCGCGAAGTAAGCCGCGGTAGCGATCAGACAGACGAGGAAGGAAGCAATCGCGTGATGACGCTCCTTTGCCGGCAGACTGGTTCCGATCATGGCGATCAAGATCGCGCCCGCCGCCATACCGGCGAATCCGATCCAGAGCCATGTCTCGTTAACCACAGCTGCAGCTGCCAAAGGAATACTCATTCATCCTCCTTGTAGGGAATGGACTGACCTCACCATCCTATTAGCGCTGGCAGAGGCAAGTTGCCCCGCCCGCCGGCGATTTGACCTCTTCCGTGCCTGAGGTGACTACAGGTCACACAACGGAGGCCAGTTCAGCATCTTGCGCTCCGTTCTTCTACTCGCCTCTTGATTGCAATGAGCCAGCGTCTCCTGATCAAGGCCGAGAGCGGGGAGATTGCGGTCCAGTAGAGATTGAATCTCAACTGCGCGGACTCATCTATCGCTTCAACCTGTGTTTCGGTGATCAGGCGGCAGCGCGGTCCCAACTCGCTATCGGGGAGCGGCTCGGTGATGAGTGTGCCGACCGCCTTGACGGTTCCTGGCTCACGCCAAGTGGTCCAGCCCGCCGGGTCTTGGAGTTTCGGATTTCCGCCCCTCGGCAGCCAGACCTTTGCCGCCGTACCGCCGACGAACTCCGTCGGATCGCGCTTCAGCACCAGCATGCCGGTATCCGCCCGGATGAACTCTTCGATACTTCGTCGCGGGTCGAGCCCGCGCGCCGCAAGGAGTGACCAGGTGAGCGGGTCCATGGCGATAGGAGCAGAAAGGGCCCCGGCCAGCGTCTCTTCTGCAGTCTCGTTCACGACGCATTGATGAACTGTTTCGACTGTCGGCTGCTCGATCCAGTCTGCTGCTGGCATGCGGCCTGGTTTGTCTAGTCGTGCGGACGCGCGAGCTTGCGGTGGTTCAGCGCTTCGTCCAGCACCGATTCGTCGACCCCGAGCTCGATCGCGACCTCGCGGAGGGTGCGTCCCGAGGAGGCTGCTTCCTTGACCACCTCGGCGGCCTTGTCGTAACCGATGTGGGGGTTGAGCGCGGTCGCAGTGGCGAGGGTCGACTCAGCGTGTCGGTCCAGCATCTCGAGGTTCGGCTCGACTCCCTGGATCACCTTCTCGTCGAGCGCGCTGCAGGAGCCGGTCAGGAGGTTGATCGAATCCAGGAGATTCCTTGCGATCAGCGGAACCCTGACGTTCAATTCGAATTGCCCTTGTGAACCAGCGAGCGTGATCGCCGCATCGTTTCCGATCACCTGGTCCCCTACCTGGATCACCACTTCCGGGATCACGGGGTTGACCTTGCCCGGCATGATCGAGGAGCCCTTTTGTAGCTCGGGCAGCAGGAGTTCCGCGAGGCCGGCCCTCGGCCCGGATCCCATCAGGGCGAGGTCGTTCGCGATCTTGATCAGCGAGACGGCGAGGGTCTTGAGAGCACCTGACATCTCGACCAGGGCGTCCCGGTTTCCCTGAGCCTCGAAGGGATCGGCAGGGGCGAGGATTTCGAGTCCGGTTTCGCTGGCGAGTAACTCGCGCACCTTCCCGGCGAACTCATGGTGGGTGTTGAGTCCGGTGCCGGTTGCAGTGCCACCCAACGGAATCTGACCGACCCGCCCGAAGGTGTCCTTGATCCGATCGGCTCCAAGTCTGGTCTGGGCCGCGAAGCCCGAGAACTCCTGTCCGAGGGTCACCGGCACCGCGTCCATCAGGTGGGTGCGGCCCGCCTTGACCACATCCGCGAACTTCTGGGCCTTCTGCTCGAGCGACGCGGTGAGGGCCTCGACGGCCGGGATGAGATTGTCGTGGGCTTCCTGCAGGGCAGCCAGATGCACTGCAGAGGGGAATACGTCGTTGGACGACTGGCCCATATTCACGTGGTCGTTCGCGTGAGCGCCGTCGTCGGCAATCGCGGCGATCACCTCGTTCGCGTTCATGTTCGAGGAAGTCCCGGAGCCGGTTTGGAAGACGTCCACGGGGAACTGGTCATCGTGCTTGCCTGCCGCCACCTCGTCGGCCGCCTTGGCGATCTTCTCCGCGAGCTTCGCGTCCAGCCCCCCAATCTCGCCGTTGGCCCGGGCAGCTGCCGCTTTGATCCGACCGAGCCAGTGGATCACCGGTGGAGGTATAGGCGCCCCCGAGATCTTGAAGTTCTCGACGGCCTTGGTGGTTTCGCCGCCCCAGAGTTGGTCTGGACTCATGCCTGCAGGCTATCTAGCCACGGGTGTTTCCCGCTTCGAGGCCTCGGTCGAACCCGGGCATCAATATCCCGGGGTCATCTCCCGACGGTACGTAGCGAGCGGCTGCGCTGACCCGGCGCACGAGATCACTGTGGATCCCGTTGGTAGACCCGGCCGCCTTCTCGACCGCGCCCAGTAGATAGCCGGCGCGCAGCGACCAGGGCCCGGCCGGGTCCTCGAGGGCGTCGGCATTCAGGGTGGTAGCGGCGGCAACCAGATCCGAGCCGACGGTCGCCAGTTCGCCTCCGGGCTGGCGAGGTGGCAGACACTCAGAGATCCTGGTTCCGTCATCCATCTCCACCCGACCGGGAGCTCCTTCCAGCGCTGTCAGATAGGTCTCGGTGCCCGAGAGGCAGGCGAGCGGTGCGATCTCTGGGTCACTCGACCTCGCGCAACCTGTGACCGCGATCGCACAGGTGATCACCATGGCGGCCAATGCGACCATGGGGGCGATCCTTGGGCGGCTGCGGCTGCTGATCAGGGGCTTCACTGAGTCAATCCTAGGGTTTCGTCCGCCGCGGCCCCTAGTTTCCACTCTTGTGAGCGAGGCGACGCCTCTAAGGGCAATCGACCCACTCGCGCACCGAGCCATGGAAGCACTGGTTCGTGCGGAGGCGACGGTTTCACGTCGTCTTGCCGCCGACCTCGATCGCATCGGTGTGTCGGCAACCGGGTTCTCGATGTTGGTTCTGCTCGTCAGCGGCGGCGACGAGATGGAACTTCGTGCGATCCGTCGGCGCCTCAATGCGTCCAAGGCGACCGCGACTGAAGTGCTCGACACGCTCGAGGGCAAGGGGTTCGTGGTGCGAGCGCGGCTGGAGTCCGACCGCCGCGCCGTCTCGGTCTCGTTGACCGAGGCCGGGAGGAATCTGGTCACCCATGCGTTCCCGGCTCATGCGCAACGGGTAACGGAGGCGTTCGGCGTGCTGGATGACGATGAGAAGCGTCAGTTGGCCGAGATCTGCCGCAAGCTCGACCAGGCAGCCTGACCCAAGTCGGGATCTGTGACGGGGCAGGGAGTCCCGCCGATCGTAGGTCCCGACCGTAGAATCGCCCGGCGATGACGAATTTCCGGGCTGTAGCCCCTAATCAGAACTTCCCCGAGATGGAGGAGCGCGTGCTCACTGAGTGGCGCGAGCGCAAGGTCTTCGAGCGGTCCCTCGCTCAGCGGGAGGAAGCGCCGCTCTGGAGTTTCTACGAGGGACCTCCAACGGCAAACGGCAAGCCCGGCTCGCACCACGTCCTCTCGCGGGTCTTCAAAGACGTCTATCCCCGCTACAAGGCGATGAAAGGTCATTACGTACCCCGCAAGGCCGGTTGGGACTGCCACGGCCTCCCGGTCGAGTTGGAGGTCGAGAAGGAGCTCGGCATCTCGTCCAAGGACGAGATCGAGGAGTACGGGATCGCCGAGTTCAACGCCCGTTGCCGTGACTCGGTCTTCCGTTACGTAGAGGACTGGAACGGACTCACCGAGCGAATCGGGTTCTGGATCGATCTCGACGATCCCTACGTGACCATGGACGACGACTACATCGAGTCCGTCTGGTGGGCGATCTCGCAGATGTGGGCTGCCAACTCGCTCTACGAGGGCCACAAGGTGGTCCCCTACTGTCCGCGCTGCGGCACGGCGCTCTCTTCTCACGAGGTTGCTCTCGGTTACAGGGAGGTCGAAGACCTCTCGGCGTACGTCAAGTTCGAGGTGAACGAGCCTGGTGCATCCGGGATCCAGGCGGGTGACTCACTCCTCGTCTGGACGACCACTCCCTGGACGCTCCTGTCCAACGCAGCCGTGGCAATCGGAGAGGGGATCGAATACGTCCGCGCTGTTCCTGCGGACAGTGAAGAGGTGTTGATACTGGCGGCCGAGAGGGTCGAGCACGTGCTGGGGGAGGGAGCCGAGATCCTCGATCGTTTCAAGGGTTCCGATATGACCGGCACCCGGTATCTGCCGCCGTTCCCGTATCTCGATGACTTCGGCCCGAACGGCCACACAGCGCTGGAGGCCTCGTTCGTGACCACCGACGAGGGAACGGGGATGGTCCACACCGCGCTCGCGTTCGGAGAGGACGACTTCAGATTCGGGCAGGACCACGGTCTCGCCCTGATCAACCCGGTCGGGCTCGACGGCAGGTTCGACAGCTCGGTCGGGGAGTACGAAGGCAGATTCGTCAAGGAAGCTGATCGCGACATCGTGACCGCCCTGGGCGAGTCGGGGTCGCTGTTCAGATCGGAGGCATTCCTCCATTCCTACCCGCACTGCTGGCGCTGTGACACACCCCTCCTCTACTACGCCAAGTCGAGTTGGTACGTCAGGACCTCCGATGCTCGCGACCGGATGCTCGAGGCGAACAGGGAGATAGGCTGGCACCCCGACCACATCAGGGACGGCCGTTTCGGCCGCTGGCTCGAGGGGAACGTGGACTGGGCCCTATCCCGCGACCGCTATTGGGGCACCCCGCTGCCGATCTGGAGCTGCGAGTCGGATGGGTGCGATCAGACCGTCTGCATCGGCTCGCGCGAGGATCTCCGCAAGCACGGTGGCGAGGTCCCTGACGACCTGCATCGTCCGTTCATCGACGAGGTGGAGTTGGATTGTCCAGCCGACGGTTGTGGCGGCAGGATGGTTCGCTCACCGGCGGTGATAGATACCTGGTTCGACTCGGGTTCGATGCCCTGGGCGCAATACCACTACCCGTTCGAGAACCGCGAGGTCTTCGAAGAGCGCTTCCCTGCGGATTTCATCTGCGAGGCGATCGACCAGACGCGGGGCTGGTTCTACACTCTGCTCGCCGAGTCCGTCCAGTTGTTCGATCGCACCAGCTACCTCAACTGTGTCTGCCTCGGGTTGATCCTCGATGGGGATGGCCAGAAGATGTCCAAGAGCAAGGGCAACGTGGTCTCGCCTCAGGAGGTGATCGACTCGCATGGTGCCGATGCGCTGCGCTGGTACTACCTGACCTCGCAGCAGCCCTGGTCGGGCTACCGGTTCTCATCGGAGGCGGTCGGTGAGTCGATGCGACAGTTCCTGCTCACCCTCTGGAACACCTACTCCTTCTGGGTCCTCTACGCGAATACGGAAGGGCTCGATTCCTCCTCTCCGCCCGATGCGCCCGACGATCCGACCGATGAACTGGATCGCTGGATCCTCTCCCGCCTCCAGGGGACCGTCGCAGCGGTGTCCGAGCAGATGGACGGCTTCGACTGCACCAGCGCCGGCAGGGAGATAGCTAACTTCACCGACGATCTCTCGAACTGGTACGTACGGCTCTGTAGGTCGAGATTCTGGGAGGGAGACGCGGAGGCCTTCGCCACCCTTCGCCACTGCCTGGTCCAGGTGGCCAAGTTGCTCGCTCCGTTCACACCGTTCGTAGCGGATGAGATCTACTCGAACCTGGTCGGGGGCGCAGGGACCGAGTTCGGCGAAGAACCTGATTCGGTCCATCTCTGCGACTTCCCAGAGGCGGAGCAGGGACGCGTCGATCACGATCTCGAGGCATCGATGTCCGCCGTACATCGCACGGTCGAGCTCGGGCGAGCTGCACGCGCCCAGGCCAAGGTGAAGATCCGTCAGCCACTGCGTCGTGCCATCGTCGTCGCCAATGACGAGGAGAGGGCCGCGGTCGAGAGGCTCGAGAGCCTCGTTGCCACAGAGCTGAACGTGAAAGAGGTCGATTTCGTCTCCGACGCTACGGAGCTGGTGTCCTATCGGGTCAAACCCAACTACAGGAGCCTCGGCCCGCGCTTCGGGAAGGAGATGCCACTGGTCGCCGCAGCGGTCGAGGCTCTGGACCCCGCGGTCGTCTCTCGCGTGATGGAGGGCGACGGTCAGGTCGGGATCTCGATCGAGGGCAAGGAGCATGAGCTCCTCGCGGAGGATCTCGAATTGGCGATGGAACCTCTCGAGGGCTACGAGGTCGAAGCCTCTTCAGGCCACGCGGTCGCGCTGTCGGTCGAGCTCGACGAGGAGTTGCTCTCGGAGGGGCAGGCTCGTGAGATCGTGCGCGCCGTGCAAAACGCGCGAAAGGAGGCCGGGTTCGAGGTTTCGGACAGGATCAAACTCGACCTCGGTGGAGATGCGGATCTGATCGCGGCCGCCCGGAAGCACACCGACTACATAACTTCCGAGACTCTCAGTGAGGAGATCGGCTGGAGCCCTGGATCCGACAGCACCACGGTCAAGGTCGAGGACCGCGAGCTGTTGCTCGAGGTCCAGCGCCTCACCAGCGACTAGAGCCGCTTGCTCAGGAGGACAGAGCGGGGTCCAACTCTGCTTCCAGGCGAGCCTTCGGCATGGCCCCGACGACCCGCTTGGCGACCTCGCCGCCCTTGAACAGGATCATCGTCGGGATCGAGAGGACCTCGTACTTCCCGGCCGTCTCCTGGTTCTCGTCGGTGTTGAGGCTGAGGATCGTCAGGTCGTCGCGCTCGCCGTCGATCTCCTCGAGAACGGGGAGTACGGCGCGGCAGGGGCCACACCAAGGAGCCCAGAAATCCACCAGTACGGGGCCCTCGGCGTCGAGCACCTTCGCCTTGAAGTCGCCGTCGGATACGTCATCAAGTTTTCCAGCCACTGTTTCCTCCTGTCTGTTTCTGGTTGCCGGTCGGTTGGAGTGAGAAAGCAAAGCAGACGCGGCAGCGGTCGTGTCCTGCCCCTGACCACTCGTCTTTACTTCAAAAAGTATAGTATAGACAGGCTTCAGCTGCCTTTGTGAGCAGGTGCGTTCGGTCCGAACCGCAGCGCGGGGACCCTCCAGATCGCCTCGAAGAAGATCGAACGGCTCATCTTCGACGCTCCCAGATCCCGATCTTTGAACACGATCGGTACCTCGACCACATTCATGCCTGCACAAAGTGCCCGATAGGTCATCTCGACCTGGAATGCGTACCCGCGGGTAGCGACCTGATCGAGATCGATTCGTGAGAGCGCCTCGCTGCGCCAAGCCTTGAAGCCACCGGTCAGGTCGCGAACTCCTACGCCGAGCACCCTGCGCGCGTAGGTACTGCCTCCCCGGCTGATCGCCCGCCTCATGGCACCCCAGTTCTCCACGCCTCCGCCGCGGACGTAGCGCGAACCGATCGCGAGGTCGGCCTGCCGCGTGGCGGCAATCAGCTCCGGGAGGTAAGCCGGGTCATGTGAGAAGTCGGCGTCCATCTGGACTACCGTCTCGGCGCCGCCTGCCAGAGCGTGGGCGAAGCCAGCAAGGTAGGCAGGCCCGATCCCCTCCTTTCCGGCCCGATGGATCACTCCCAGATCTCCACGTTCCGCTGCCAGACGATCGGCGATCTCGCCGGTCCCGTCGGGGGAGTTGTCGTCGACTACGAGGATGTGATGAGCATCCGGAAGACGCTCCGCGATCGCCGGGACGATCTTCTCGAGGTTCTCCGCCTCGTCGTAGGTGGGCAGCACTACCCAGACACCGGATGCTTCTTGATTGACCACGGCGCGATCCTACCCGCCACAGCACCCCTGACCCCGGGTGGAGGCGTCGGTAGCGTTCGGCTGGTGACGAATGCCGAGATAGCCGAAGCCCTGCGAGAACTCGGGATCCTCTATGAGCTCGACGGAGCTGATCGGTACCGGATCCTGGCCTACGAGAACGCCGCGAAAACGGTCTCGGAGTGGCCTCAGTCACTCGAGCAGATGTCCCATGAGGGCCGGTTGCAGGAGCTGCCTGGTGTCGGTAAGACCCTCGCCGAGAAGATCACGGCCCTCGTCGAGACCGGGACCATTCCGGCGGCGGACGAGCTGAAGAAGAGGATCCCCGAGGGACTCGTCCAGGTGACGCGGGTTCCCGGGCTCGGATCGAAGACCGCGAGCAGGCTGCATACCGAACTGGGAGTGGAGGACCTCGACGGACTTCGGGCCGCGGCGGAGCAGGGTCAGATCAGGGAGTTGAAAGGCCTCGGGGAGAAGGTCGAGAACAACATCCTCGAGGGACTCGACTCGATGGAGAAGAACTCTGGCGATGCGGGCGGGCGGGTTCTGCTCACCAAGGTCCTGCCTCTCGCCGAGCAGCTGATCGAAGACCTCTCCGCGGTCGACGGCTGCAAGAGGATCGAGCCCGGGGGATCCGTGAGGCGCTGGGCCGATACGTGCCACGACCTCGATCTGGTCGCCGCCTCAGATGATCCCGAAGCCCTGATCGAGGCCTTCACCTCGCATCCGCTGGTTTCCAAAGTCGATTCCAGCGGAGAGGCAGGAGCGAGCGTCACCACCAATAACGGCATCCAGATCGACTTGCGGCTCACCGGGCCAGAGACATACGGGAATCTGCTCCAACACTTCACCGGATCGATGGAGCACAACGTGGAACTCCGCGAACGGGCGCAGGACCGCGGTCTGTCGGTAAGCGAGCACGGTGTGACGGAGGTCGGGAAGCGTAAACGTGTCCACCGATTCGATGACGAGCACGGCGTATACGAACTCCTCGGCCTCGAATACATCGAGCCCGAACTGCGTGAGGGGCGGGGCGAGATCGAGGCCGCCGAGGCGGGCAATCTCCCGGAGCTGATCGAGTTGGGACAGATCCGTGGAGAGCTGCACAGCCACACGACCCTCTCCGACGGGAAGAACGGACTCGCCGAGATGGCCAAGGCAGCGAAGGCACTCGGATACTCGTATCTCGCGATCACCGATCACTCCGCATCACACGGATTCGGCAACAACGTCGACGAGAAGGCATTGCGTAAGAGGATCTCGGAGATCAAGCGGTTCAACTCCAAAGCGCCGAAGGGGTTCCGGCTGCTCAGCGGCTCGGAAGTGAACATCCTCCCCGACGGCTCGCTCGACTACTCAGACGAGTTGCTCTCTGACCTCGACTGGGTGATTGCGAGCGTCCATACCTCTTTCGGAAAGGGAGAGAAGGCGATGACCGACCGGATCATCGCCGCCTGTGAGCATCCGTGGGTGGATTGCATCGGCCATCTGACGGGAAGGCTGCTCTTGGACAGGGAGCCTTATCCGCTCGATATCGAGGCAGTGGTAGAGGCTGCGGCCCGAACCGGAACGATGCTGGAGATAAACGGCAACCCGAAGCGGCGTGACCTCTCCGACCGCCACGCCAGGTTGGCCTCCGAGGCCGGGGTGAAGATCGTCCTCACCACCGATGCCCATTCCACCGAGGGGTTTGAGTTCATGCGCTACGCGGTGGCTACGGCAAGGCGGGGTTGGCTGGAGGCGGCCGATGTTGCCAACACCCGGCCGTGGAGGTCATTCGCGCCATTGCGCAAGCGTCACCGCCGGGTTTGACCGGCCGGTTGTCCGGTCTTGAGACCCGGCGAGCGGACGAGACTGACCGGTTCGAAGGTGGACCCCGGCTCTACGTAGAATCGGACTCCGTCGCGGCCCTCTATCGCATGGACCGCCTTCTCTCTGCCACGCCAGGTCATCGCCACCGCGATTCCGTAGCCAGCACCGATCGCAGCTACGCCAGGGAAGAAGATCCCCAGTACACCGGCGAAGAGGGCAAAGGCGAATATCGGCCAGAGTCGCGCCAACGCGATCCGGTCAGGCCGATCGGTGGGCAGCTCCGTGCTCGTCCTCGACTTGGCGAGGAGCGGGCGCATCGCATCCGCCGCCCGTCGTGGCCTGCCGAGCATCAGGCCTGCAACCAGAGCCAGAGGCCACCAGATCGAGCACACGAGCAGGGTGAGTCGGTCGTCGTCGGAGCCGGCTACGAGTATCGATACAGCCCCCAGTACAGAGGCAGCTGCCGCGGTGCTGAGGACCGTTCCCCTGATCAGATCGCAGAAGTACAAGTCAGCCACCGATCCTGACGATCAGATCGGCCACCTCGCCTGGTCCTGAGAGCTTGATGTCGGCGCGTTCAGCGAGACCGAGATCCGAGGTCTCGCCGGAGAGAACCGCCACCTTGGTCGCCGTATCCAGCCTCTGGCTGGATAGGAGGCCGTCCAACGCATCGAACGCATCGAGGTCGGTGAGATCATCCCCGATGAAGATCGCCGACTCGATCCCGGGGCGAGCCGTCAAGAGCCCGGTCACGGCGACACCCTTGTCGACGGCAACGTCAGGGCGCAGTTCGAGCACCATCCTGCCGCTCCGTGGCCGCAGACCGGCTGCTCGCGCATCATTGCCAACCCGCTCGATCCACTCGTTCAACTCCTCCGTCGGTTCCGAGCCTCTCCAGTGCAGCGCGACGATCGGCCCCTTGTCTTCACTCCGGATTCCGAGAACCTCCATCTTCTCAACATCCAGTGTGGCGAGGAAATCGTGCGCATCGTCCTCGTGACCCGCCAGAAGGGGGTCAGCGGTTGCGAGCTCCTGGCCGGGTTCCAGCAGTTCCAGCCCGTGGTTTCCCGCGTAGAGCACAGTGTCCAGCCCGGTCAGTCGCCGGGCTTCGAGCGCCGGGCGGCCGGTCACGACCGCACACAAGCCGAGCCTCTCCGCGGCGACGGCAAGAGCTTCGACGGCAATTTGCGGCACCTCTACCTGTTCCGGCCGTTCGACGATCGGAGCCAGGGTCCCGTCGAAGTCGCATAGGAGCGCGAACTCATCAGGTCGCTCCAGGACCTCGCGCGACAGTTCCTCGAGCCGTCGGTCTGTCGAATCCTCGGACACGTCCTCTAGTATCGCCCGTCGTGCCCCGCTTTCTCCAGCTGGCAGTGATCGGAACCGCCGCCGGCCTGTTCAGTGGCCTCTTCGGGGTGGGAGGAGGCACCATCATCGTGCCACTCCTGATCGCCTGGCTTGCCTACGGAGAGCGTGAGGCCACCGGAACCAGCATGGTCTCGATCTTCGTGATCGCAGTCGCTGCGGTAGTGGTTCAGGCCCTCTACGGGAATGTCAGTTGGGTCGACGCGATCGTGATCGGCCTCGCGGGGACCGTCGGAGCGCTGTTCGGAACGGCTCTCCAGCAGCGGGTTCCGGAGAGGGTCGTGGCCGGGATGTTCTCGGTATTGCTGTTCGTGGTCGCCGTGCAGTTGGTGGTTTCGTGACGGTTGTCGCACTGATCATCTGCGGACTAGCAGCCGGGATCCTCGGTGGGATGTTGGGTGTCGGCGGCGGAATCATCTTCGTACCGGCGCTCGTCCTGATCGTCGGCCTCTCCCAAGTCGAGGCAGAGGCCACCTCGCTGCTCGCGATCATCCCCGTGGCCGTCGCCGCCGTCTGGCGACAGCGGGAGTACGGAAATGTCCGCATGAAGGAAGGGTTGCTGGTCGGAGTCCTTGCGGTCGCCGGGGTGGCAGTCGGCGTCGTGATCGCCAACGCGGTCAGCGGAGAGATCCTCAAGATCGCGTTCGCAGCGTTGCTCGTGCTGGTCGCCATACGGATGGCGATGCGGGCCCTGAAGCCTGCCGCGACCGACTAGTCGTTCACCCCGATACCTCGCTCGAGCGCCCCCTTCACCCCCGCATCGAGCGCGTTGAGTCGATACAGCGCAAGCGCCTCGGGTGAGCCGAAACCTTTCCCGCGTCCCGCCTGCGGAGGTTCTCCGTGATGAGAGAGGACGCAGTTGACCAGTGCGGCCCGGCGTTCCGGCGCCAGATGCGAGCCCGCAGCACCGATCATCTCAGCTCCGATCGTGAGGTGTCCGATCAGCCGGCCTTCATCTGTGAGGCCGAAGTCGGCACCGTAGGTGAACTCCCTGACTTTCCCGACATCGTGGAGGAGAGCGGCCGCCATCAGCAGGTCGCTGTCCAGACGAGGATGCAGTTGACAGGTCTCCAGGGTGAGAGTCCCGACCGCGACCGTGTGTTCGAGCAGGCCGCCGAGATAGGAGTGATGTCCCGCTCGGGTGCAGGGAGCCCGCCTGAATGCCTCGGCAACGTCCTTCCGGGCGAACAGCAGATCCTCGACCACCCTCCTGAGGGGCTCGTCGTAGATCTCCCGGCTCAGGTGCTCGAGGAAGCCATCGAGCTCCTCCCGACTCCGGTATGCGGCCGGGAGGAAGCTCTCGGGATCTGCCTCTTCGGGTGCGAGTGTCCTGATGTCGGTCAGTTCCACCACCAACTCTCCGCGGAAGCGCTCGACCCTTCCGGCCACCCGAACCGGGTCTCCTTCCGAGAACTTCGCAGAGAGGACATCGGCGCGGTTGAACGCCCGAGCCTTGATCGAACCGGTCCTGTCCTTCAACTCGACCGAGAGGTATGAGGATCCGTTGCGGGCCGTCAGTCGATCCTTTCGCCCGCAGGCGAAATCGCCTCTCAGCGTCTGCCCGGGCCGGAGTTCCGAAATGGTCGGACCGGCGACCACCACATCGGATCCATCGGATCTCTCTTCCTTGCCGGCTTGTTCGGGCTCGGGTGCGGCGTGCGCGCTCATCCGTCGATCTTTTCGCCTCGGTCGGACGCACGGCTGCCCGCTGGTCTACGCTCGTCCAGATGGATTCGATCGCTTGGGAAAACGATCCGCCCAATCTACGGTCCCCGATCCTGGTCGGGGCATTCGCCGGGTGGAACGATGCCGCTGGTGCGGCGACGACCGTCGTCACGACCATCGCCGAGACGATGGACGCCGAATTGATCGCCCAGATCGATCCTGAAGAGTTCTTCGACTTCCAGGCCAATCGCCCCACCATCACCCTCACCGAGGGGAGCAAGAGGGAGATCGAGTGGCCGGGGAACGTCCTGCTCGCGGTCTCGACCCCCAATGCCGAGAGGGATCTGGTCCTCCTCGTCGGCACCGAACCCAATCTGCGGTGGCGCACCTTCTCCGAGACCCTGGCCGAGGCAGCCGACTCCCTCGGAGTCGAGATGATCGTGACGCTGGGCTCTCTGGTCGCCGATGTCGCTCACACCCTTCCCGTACCGATCACCGGTTTCGCATCGGACGAGTCGCTGGCTCGTGAACTCGATCTGGAACGGTCCAACTACGAGGGTCCGGTCGGCATCACGGGGGTGTTGCATGACGCCTGCTCACGTCGAGACTTGCCCTCGGCCAGCCTCTGGGCAGCTGTTCCACACTACGCAGCCGCCGTACCCAATCCGAAAGCTTCGCTCGCGCTCCTGCGCAGACTCGAGGGCTTGACCGGCGTGGCGCTCGACGGTGCTGATCTCGAGGAGGAGTCCTCCTCCTACGAGGATCAAGTCAGCAATGCCGTTGCGGCAAACCCCGAAATCGCGGAGATGGTCTCGAGGCTCGAGGAGGAGCAGTCGGAGAGGCTCGATCAGGGCTCCGAGCTTCCTTCCGGAGAGGCGATCGCGGAGGAGTTCGAGCGGTTCCTGCGTCAGCAGGGAGATGGTCGCTAGGCGGCCTCGTTCCGGCCCTCCGAGGCCGGGCAGATCAACTTGAAGTCGCACCAGTTGCAGATAGTCGGCGACGGTCGCGGTTCGAAGTCCTGACTGGCGATCCCCTCCCCTACTTCGTGGGTGAGTGCCTCGATTCGCTCCCGCTCGTCCCCGCTCTCATCGACCGCGACCTTCTCGTCGGCAAGCACGTACCAGAAGCTCCCCCTGGTGGGCTCCTCTATGCCCCACGACTCCTTGGCGGCGATCTGGTAGATCGCGAGCTGAACGTCGTTCCGAAGATCCTTGGCTGCCTTGGGATCGCCGGTCTTGTAGTCGATCAGCTCGAATCCCCCTTCGGGTAGGGCATCCACCCGGTCGACCCGACCCCGGAGGTGATGCGGTCCGATGGTGAAGTCGAAACCCTTCTCCAGCCAGCGCGGCGTCGCCTCCAACCGGGTTGACCTCTCGTAGTAGCGCTTGAGAGCCTCCACGGCCCGGTCGTGGAACTGGATCTCGTCGTCGCTCTCGCCGAATCCTCCCTTGCGCCAGGCTTCGACGAAGAGTGCCATCAGCCTCTCTCGGGTTTGCTGACTCTCAGGGTCGTGGTACCGCTCGAGGACCTGATGGATGGCGATGCCGACCCTCTGGTTGACGGTCTGCTGCTGCGGAATCCCGAATACCCTGGCGAACTTGTACTTGAGTGGACAGGTGCGGTAGAGGTCGATATCTGTCGCTGAGAGCGCCATGCCCTGACCCTTGCGGGGCAGGAAGGCCTCGAGAGAGGGTTCGTCCCGCTCCGCGACCAGTTCACCACTGCGTTCTCTCTCTGCCTCTCCGGCAAGGATGAACTCGTCGAGTTTCGATTCCCCCAGCGCCTCTGACTGACCGACAGAGAGGTCGTGAGAGAGCAACTGATTGACGTGCTCGAGCGCCTCTTCCAGGGGCTCCTCGTCCCGTTTCTGGATCAGGGCAGCGAGTTTGATCGACTCGAGGAATCTGGCTACCGCTGCGTGAATATCCAGATGCGCATCGAGACGCGGGTCTCCCAGTCCGCCGCCCGCCCTCCACGCTCCTTCGAGGGCCTCCTCCTGGATCATCCTGTACGCGGCGTGGAGACCCTCTGCCGGGCCGAATATCTCCTCGACTTGACGATCCTCGGTGGCCTTCAGGATTGCTCTGGCTCTCTCGAAGGCGGGGGCGGGTCCGGCGCGCTCGCCGGTGGAGTCGGTCTTGGGTCTGCTCAGGATGAGTCGCTCTCTGGCCCTGGTCATCGCCGAGTACAGGCCGAGCCGGGCGGTCTCCTCGGCCGGCCGCCGCCGCGCCGCCAGTTCGGCCGGCAGTTGCGCTGCGGGTCTCTCCCCGGAGAGTGCGCCGGCCTTGAGTCCGAGCACGAGCACGGCTTCGAACTCGTTCCCCTTGAAGCGATCCAGACGACCGACTTGGACGGTGTCCGGACTCTGTGGCCAGCGGTCATCCGAGAAGGGGAGATCGGCCTCCGAGACGGTGATCAGGTGGTTGACGAACGACCTGTTCGATCCCGTCGGATGTCGCCGCGCCCACGCCGTCGCGAACTCGTCGAGTCGGGAGAGTTCCCGCAGGCGCTCGACGGTGTCCGTCGTGGCCCCGTAGAGGCGCTCCCGCCTCAGTCCGATGCGCTCGATCAGCCGACGAACGAAGACGTCGGGGGTCATGGCCTCCATCGCTTTGGACGCCGCCGCGTAGAGGCCCAGGAACTCGCGTATGCGCTCGCGGGCATCCTGCGGGAGCTGAGGACTCTCCAACGCCGCCTCGCTCGCTGAAACCATGTCGAGCTTCCTACGGCGCGCGATAGAAGTGCAGCTGGCCACATCCACGGACCGGAGTTCGATCGGAGCCCGCCCCAGTACCCGTACGGCCGCCGGGCCGTCGGTGGGGTCGGCCAGGAGGCGCAGCCACGCGATTGCGTCGCGCACCTTCGCCCGGCTGAGGAATCCCCGCCCCTCGATCGATCTGAACGGAATATGGCGCTCGGTCAGAGCGGCCGCAATCTCTCGTTCTGCCCGTGTATCCGCGAGTGCCACGCAGATCTCACCACCGGGGACGCCGTTCGAGAGCATCGTTTCGATCTCTCTCGCCGCTGCCTGCGCCTCCGCCCGTTCGTTCTCGCAAACCCAGAAGTCGACGGCTCCGCTGCCGGAATCGCTTTCGCCCTCGATCTCACCCTGCTCCA
>JAUMFR010000247.1:0-2724 GCA_032119755.1 Solirubrobacterales bacterium
CAGGGTCGAGGCGATATCCGAGCCGCAGATCAACCAGAGTCGATCACCTTCTGCCTCCGAAGCGAGTGCCTCGAGGGTCTCGTACATGTAGGAAGGTCCGTCCCGTTCGACTTCGAGACCTGATGCCTCGATGCCCTCGAGGCCCTCGACCGCTCGTCTGGTCAGCTCGAGCCTCACCTCGGGACCGGGCTCGGGATCGATCTCCTTGTGTGGCGCACGCCCGGTGGTGACCAGCAAGACCCGGTCCAGACCGACTTGGTCGAGGGCGGCGCCAGCCAGGGCGAGATGCCCGAGATGCGGTGGATTGAACGCACCCCCCAGCACACCGACAGCACCGACGACGTCAGGCTCGACTTGCTGAATGGACAACTACTCCCGGACCTGTCCGGTGCCACGGACCACGTAGCGCTGGCTGGTCAGCTCGCGCAGACCTATCGGACCGCGAGCGTGGAGCTTCTGGGTCGAGATGCCGATCTCGGATCCGAAACCAAACTCGTAGCCGTCGGTGAACCGGGTCGAGGCATTCACGTAGACAGCGGCTGAATCGACCCGGTCGGTGAACTCGCGGGCCGCGTCATCGGAAGAGGTGACGATCGCCTCGGAGTGATTGGTCCCATGGGAGTTGATGTGTTCGATCGCCTGATCGAGAGAGTCGACGACGCCAACGGCCATCTTGAGAGCGTGGTACTCGGTATCCCAATCCGCATCGTCTGCAAGCCCGACTGCGACACCCTCTGGCGCCAGGTCGACCACCTGCTGATCGCCGACCAGCTCCACTCCGGCCCCCGCAAGCTCCGGAAGGGCCATCGGCAGGAAAGCCTTCGCCACCGCTGAGTCCACCAACAGGGTCTCCGCAGCGTTGCAGACACCCGGGCGCTGCACCTTGGAGTTGAAAGCGATTTGACTTGCCATTTCGAGGTCCGCCTCGGAGTGCACGTAGACATGGCAGTTGCCTGCAGCGGCATACATCACTGGAACGGTCGCGACCTCCTTAAGCGCTGCCTTGAGGCCTTCTCCGCCGCGCGGGATCACCAGGTCCACCACGCCTTCCTGAGTAGCTATCTCGGCCAGCTCTTCGCGTCCTCCTCCAGCGACCAAGGTGACCGCAGCGGCAGGGATCCCGGATGCCTCCAAGGACTCGTTCAGCACCTCACCGAGAACGAGATTAGAGGCCCGGGCTGAGCTAGACCCCCTGAGCACGGCTGCGTTGCCGCTCTTGAGACAGAGAACCGCAGCGTCGATCGTCACGTTGGGGCGTGCTTCGTAGATCACGGCGACCACACCGATCGGTACACGGCGCTTCTCGATCTGGAGACCGTTCGGAATCTCCCAACTCTCCACGACCTCCCCAACCGGATCGGGGAGAGCCTTGACCTCGCGGACTCCATCGGCCATCGCCGCGATTCGCTGATCGGTCAACTCGAGTCGGTCCAGCAGCGCTTCGCTCAAACCTTCCTCACGCCCCGCGTCGAGATCATCAGCGTTCGCCGCGAGGATCCGATCCTTGGCGGCTTCCAGCCGCCCAGCGAGATCCTCGAGACAGGCGTCCTTCGCCTCGGTATCGAGCGAAGAGAGGAAGTGGAACGCATCTCTCGCCGCGCGACACGCCTCGGTGACCGATCGTGATTGCGTCGTCATGGTGAGTGAAGAGTAGAAGAGAGGCGAAGCGTCCACTTCAACGGACAACCCTCAGGCACCGTTCCGGGATCAGGTGAGGACAAACCGGTCCCTGTGGATTGCCTCGGCTGCTGCATCCGGGAACCTCTCGGCGACCTGTTCGGTCCTCATCCCCTTCACAGTCGTCATCTCAGACGAACTCCATGAAGCGATTCCCTTTCCGATCACCGTCTCCCCTGCAACTACCTCCACTGCATCGCCTGCGAGGAATTCACCATCGACCGAGACGATGCCCACCGGCAAGAGGCTGCTGCCCGCCTCGCGCAACTGCTCGGCAGCACCATGGTCGATCACCAAACGCCCTTTGGCGGGCTTTGCGTAACGAAGCCAGAGTTTGAAGCCCGAGGCGGGTTCGGCGTGGGCATCGAACCGCGTGCCAACTGAGTCGCCGGCTACGGCGCGTCCGAGCGAGCCCTCGGCAGTGCCGTCGCAGATGACCGTCTCGATTCCCGAGGCTCCGGCCATCCCCGCAGCGGCTACTTTGCTGCGCATTCCGCCCAGGCCGAAGGGTGAGGTCCCATCACCGATCTCGAGTTGATCGAGGACGGTGGGGTCGGCTACCCGGGGAATCAACTCTGCAGATGAGTCCTCGCGCGGGTCGGCTGTGTGCAGGCCGGCGATGTCGGTGAGCAGGACCAAGAGACGGGCCTCCATCATGATCGCCACCTGCGCCGCGAGGAAATCGTTGTCGCCAAAGGTGATCTCGTCGGTCGCGGTGGTGTCGTTTTCGTTCACCACAGGAGCTACGTGCCAGTCGAGCAGGCGCTCGAGTGTGCTGCGGGCATTCAGCCAGTGATCACGTATCTGGAGATCCGATGCGGTCAGCAGCACCTGGGCCGCGCGGACCTCGTCGGAAGCGAGTCTCGATTCGTAGGCGCGAAACAGGTCGCCCTGCCCGACCGCCGAGGCCGCCTGAAGCTCGTCGATCGCAGCAGGGCGCGCCTCCATCTCCATCAACCTCATCCCCCGTGCGATCGCTCCCGAGGTGACGAGGATCACCCTCTCTCCCTCGCCGTGGAGTGATGCGACCTGAGCGCAGACGAGATC
>JAUMFR010000248.1:0-18476 GCA_032119755.1 Solirubrobacterales bacterium
TTGCGCTTATCGAACTCGCGCTCATCAGCCCCTCTTCAACCTCGACTTCAGAGCGAACGTGCTGAGGGTGAAGCCGATCAGCAGCAACCCTGCCATCGAGGCAAGTGCTCTCAGCGTATGCGAACCTGAGAAGCCCGAGATGATCGGCTCACGCATTCCGTCGACCACGAAACTCAGCGGGTTGTACTTGGCGATCGAAGCGGCCGGCTGAAGCATCAGGTTGTCGGGGAAGAACGCTGTGGAGAGGAACAGCACCACGAAGATCAAAGGGAAGAGTCCCTGGACGACGCTTGCTTTGCCGGTTCGCAGCGCGATCGAGGCGGCGATCGCGCCGAACGCTACGGCCGTCGTGGCTACACATCCGAAGATCCAAGCCACGCCGAGTATCCCCGACTGGAACTGGACGCCGAAGACCAGGCCGATCACGATGAACCACGCTGCGATCAGCAGGCCCATCACAGCCGTTCCCATCAACCTCCCGAGGAGCAGTGAGTAGCGCGAAACGGGTGCTGCCAACAGGCGGTCGTCGAATCCCATCTCGATGTCGAGAGCCAGCGCGATAGCCCCCGTATTCCCGGCCAGCATGCAGGCCTGCATCATTGCGCCAGCGAGCATGAAGTCGAGAAATCCATTCACTTCCGGGAACTGCGGCAGGTCCACTGCCCGCCCTGCCCCCGCGGTCTGGATAGCCAGCAGGATGGTCGGGAAGACGACCAGCGGCGCGGCGAGTTGCGGCCGCCTGAAGGTCTGGCGGATCGAGCGCCGACCCAATCGGCCGACGACCCGAAGATTGGCTCTGAACCCGCTCACTCGGGCTCAGGGTCCGTCGTGGAGCCCTCGAGGTGCTCTCCGGTCTTGTCTACGAAGACGTCGTCCAACGTTGGTCGAACCAGCTCCAGCGACGCAACTGCAATCCCTCGCTCGTCGAGTGCCCTGACCACCGGAGAGATGTCCCCGGCCCCACCTGCTATCTCGACCTGGAGCCTGCCGTCCTTCGGCGGGAGGATCTTCCCGAACTCCCCCAGTGCCTCCTCCGCCGAGACTACGGCTTCAGATCCGCCTTCGACTGAGATCTCGAGGTGGGGGCTCCCCACCTGCGACTTCAGCTCGGCAGGTGTGCCCTCGGCGACGATCTTGCCGCTGGAGATGATCCCCACTCGGTCGGCCAACTGGTCTGCCTCCTCGAGGTACTGCGTGGTCAGGAATACGGTCGTTCCCTCGTCGTTGAGTCGCTCGACCTCGTTCCAGATCGCTTGGCGGCTGACCGGATCCAGGCCAGTCGTGGGCTCATCCAGGAAGAGCACCTCAGGGGCGTGCACCAGAGCCGACGCGAGATCGATCCGCCGGCGCATCCCTCCCGAATAGGTTCCGACCTGGCGGTCGGCGGCCTCGGTGAGCCCAACTCGTTCCAACAGATCGATCGAGAGGGCGGTGCGTTTCGAGCTTGGGATCCCGTGGAGCGTGGCCTGCAGATCGAGCAGTTCCCGGCCGGTCATCAGGGGGTCGAGGGCGGCTTCCTGGAGCGCTACCCCGATGGCTCGCCTGACCGAGCCGGGATCGGTCGCCACATCGTGGCCGGCGACGATCGCCCTCCCACCGGTCGGCTGCAGGAGTGTGGTGAGGATGCGGACGGTCGTCGTCTTGCCAGCCCCGTTCGGACCTAGGAATCCGTAGATCTCCCCAGCCTGAACGGCCAGGTCGACACCGTCCACGGCCTTGACAGATCCTTCGAACTCTCGTTCGAGGTCGTGGGTCTCGATTGCGGGCATCGATCCATCTTACGCGTGCTCACGCCTGAGCCGTGCTTCGTGCTGGCAGGAAGATCGCAACCCGAAGCCCCCGACTGTGTTCAATGTAGGCATGCAGATCAAGGGATTCCCGAAAACCCGAAAGGGCAAGGCCGGACTGGGGCTACTCGCGTCGGTTGGCGTCATCGCGATCGCCGCTTTCGCGGCTCTGCCCGCCTTCGGTGTGACCCTCAAGGTCCTCGGCGCGGCTGCACCGGCAACGCCGTCCTGTCCTCTCAGCAAGGGCAGCAGCCAGTGCTTCGTAGAGGCGAAGGTGACCGGATTCCAGCTCGCAATCGACGGCAAGAAGTCACCGTTCGTCGCCCCTTGGAAGGCAAAGGTAGTCGCATGGTCGATCAAGCTCGGCAAGCCCAGCGCGAAGGCCGAAAGGTGTCTCAGCGAGGGCTGCGACATCGGCGCGGACAGTCGTTTCGAAGGTTTCGGTGGCCCCGCGAAGGCCAGACTCTCGATCCTCAAACCGATCAACAAGAGCATCGACAAGGGCAAGCAGGACTACGTCTTGGTCAAGCAGTCTCCGGTCGAGGAACTGAAGCCGTTCTTCGGCTCCACCACCACATTCACCCTGCATCAGCCGCTGCTGATCAACAAGGGGCACATCGCGGCTCTGACCATTCCGACCTGGGCACCTGTCTTCGTTGGCGCCCTCTCGAGCGGGAATACATGGCGTGCGAGCCGTAATCCCTCCAAGGCCAAGGGCGGCTGCACCGTCGGCTCCGGGGCGAGCGCGAGTGCCAACGTCAAGGCCGGAAGCCCGGTTCAGAAGTTGGGACAGCAGCGCAGGTTCACCTGCTCGTACAAGACCAACAGGCTTCTCTACTCGGCTTCGATCGTCAAGGCGCCCGGCGGCTTCTAAGCCGCGGGCGGAGTACTGCTTCAGCCGCAGGCCTCAGGATTCTCTTTGCAGAAGTTCTCGAAGGCCTCCTGAGGCGTTCCCGGAGTCGGAGGCAAATCATTCAGCTCGGAATCCGGGAGATTCGGATCGACCCCTTCCGGGATGACCGGTTCCTCCACGGTGGTCACAGGTGTCGGGAGGTCGATCTCGAACTCGGTCGTCGTGCCGTCGGTGTCATCGGAGCCGCAGCCGGGTAGCAGCACTGCGAGGCAGACGAGGAGTGCGCCGGCGATGGGCCGACGCGGGCTCACTTGGAGTCGGCCGGTTCCTGACGCAGGCCGCAGTACGGGCAGTCGCTCACGTCGAGGCCGATCAGCTGGTCGCAGCGGTTGCATGCCCTGAGGTTCTCGGGGGTCCGAATCAGGGCCGACTCTGAGGGAGCGAGTGGCAAGATCGCCGATACGGCGGTCATCTCCTCGCCGCTTTCGCGGTCTACGTAGACCCCACCTGGTGACGCTTCCGCGATCGCCTCGCGACCCGATCCCGGCGCTCTGAGCCTGTATCTCTGCTTTGGGTTCTGCATTTCCCGATGGACGATATCCAAACCGGGGGCGGGGAGGCCAACACCCCGACCGCCAACAGGTCTACAACCTGTGCGTGAGGATCTTGATCTTCCACGGCTATCTGTTGCGGGGAACCGGCAGCAACGTCTACAACGCCGAGTTGGCTCAAGCCCTGTCCTCTCTGGGGCACGAGGTTCACCTGCTCTCCCAGGATCGCGAGGCCGACTCACTGCCATGGGTGGATGCGGTCGGCACCTGGAGCGAACAGGGGCTTCGGATCCGGAAAATCGGCGGTTCCTCCCCGGGCGAGGGGAGCGTCACGGTCTATCTGCCGGAGATCGGTGAGGTGCTTCCTGTCTTCGTGGTCGACGACTACGAGGGATTCACCGCGCGAGCCTTTCCTGACCTGAGCGATCGGGAGATCGACGAGTACGTGGACGCCAACGTAAGGGCGATCCGCGAGATCATCGATCAGGCGGGGGAGATGGACGCGGCTCTCGCGAACCACTTGATCGCCGGCCCCGCGATCTGTGCAGAGGCGGGTCTCGACTTCGCGATCAAGGTCCACGGCAGCGATCTCTCGTACGCCGTGATCCCACACCCGGAACGCTTCGTCCCGCTGGCCCGCCGCGGAGTCGAGGCCGCCAAGGCCGTTCTGGTCGGATCGTCTTTCACCGCGCAAGCCCTCTGGGAGGTCATGGAGGCTCGCGACCTGCCCGCAAAGACCCGCCTCGCCCCGCCTGGTGTCGATATCGAGCGGTTTCGACCCAGAGAGGAAGCGGTCTCCCGCACGGACTCGATCGAGCGACTCATCGCTGAGATCTCGGCCTCCGATCGCGCGGCCGGTGACTTCGGCAAAGACGACGAAGCAGCCCTGTCGGCTCTGAAGGGCTTTGCTGCGACCGAAGGCTCGAGGGTCGTCTACGTCGGCAAGCTGCTCGTCAACAAGGGCGTGGACCTGCTCTTGGCGGCCTGGCCGGTCGTGGTCGATGGTCTGGTCACCGACGGACGACCGATCCCGCGGCTTCTGGTGGTCGGATTCGGCTCCTTCGAGGAGGGTCTCCAGGACCTCTGGTCCTCGATCCAATCGGGGGATCTCGACTCGGCCTCCCGCACGGCGCAACGGGGTCGAGAGTTGGAGGGCGAGCAATCAGGGGGGAAGCTCCGGATCCTCTCGGACTTCCTCCGCAATCCTCCGGAGGGGTACGCCGAGATGGGGCGGGTCGCCGCCAACTCCGTCCTCTGGGCTGGTCGACTCGATCACGACGAAGTCGCGAAGGTCCTTCCCGCATCGGACGCGCTCGTCATGCCGAGCACCTTTCCCGAGGCATTCGGCATGGTCGCCGCGGAGGCTGCTGCCTGCGGCGTTCCCTTCGTCTCGGCCGATCACTCGGGAATGCTCGAGGTATCCAAGCGGCTCGGTGAGGCGCTCGACCCGGAGGACGCCCCTTTCCTCTCGTTCTCCGTCGATTCGGATGCGATCGCGCAGCTGGCGGCTTGCCTGCTCCACTGGCTTCGGATGGAGCCAGCAGAACAGGCGCGAATCAGCGAGAGACTGGCCTCGGCAGCCTCGGATTCCTACTCTTGGCCTGCCATGGCGGCTGCTCTCGCGGCTGCCGCTAGTGGCGATCTAGACAAGCTCCCTCACCCGTGAAGGGATCTAGTCCTCGCGGTCAATAGAATGATTCAGGCATGAGTCGAATGACAGTTCTCAAGCTCGCTTGCGCCACGATCGTCCTCACGGTGGTCAGCACCGTCCTGATGCTGATCCCGAACTGGAACGGTCAGGCTGCGTCCACTGCCGCAGGGCCCATCGACGACCTCCTGACGGTAACCATCGTGATGTCCTGCTTCGTCTTCTCCCTCGTCATGGTGGCGCTGATCTACTTCGTCTGGCGTTGGCGAGCCAAGCCGGGCGACCTCTCGGACGGAGAGCCGATCCACGGAAACACCAAGCTCGAGATCGCCTGGACCTTGATCCCGACCATCATGGTGCTTTTCCTCGGCGGTTACTCCTGGGTGGTACTGGACGAGATCGAGGGCAAGGAGCCCAACCGCATGGTCGTAGACGTCTACTCCCAGCAGTTCCAGTGGTCGTTCGACTACCGGGAGCAGGACGCCACTTCCTACGAACTCCACGTTCCGGTTGGACGGCAGATCGAGTTCCGCATGCACGCGCTCGACGTAATCCACTCTTTCTGGGTGCCTGAGTGGCGGGTGAAGAAGGACAACGTGCCCGGTGTGACCACGCACCTCTTCGTCACTCCCAACAAGACGGGCTCCTTCCAGCTCGTCTGCACCGAGCTTTGTGGCGCCGGACACAGCGTGATGCGTGCCCCGGTGGTGGTCGAGTCCCAGGGCGCATTCGAGAAGTGGGTACGACAGCAGGACTCGGTCCCCGACCGGCCGGCAGATGGCAAAGATGTCTGAGAAAACTAAGATGAGCGAAGAGAGGAACACATGCCAGTAGCACTCAAACAACCAGGTTGGTGGCGCGCGCTCTACGGTCTTGTGATCGGAGCCGCATTCGGTTACGGCCTCGTGGTGGCCCTCAGAGCCGCATCGGGCCTCCCTCTGATCCAGACCGAGCAAACGGGCTATCCGCAGCTCGTAGTAGCGCTGATCACCGGACCTCTCGGATTCCTTTGGGGAATCGGTTGTTTCGACTACTGGCTGCGTTGGATTGCCGGCGGACCGACCGTGCCGGATGACCACGCCGACCACGGCGCGAAGAACTGGAAGGACTACTTCAAGGTGAACACCGACCACAAGGTGATCGGTATCCAGTACATGGTCCTGACCTTCTTCTTCTTCCTCGTCGGCGGTCTCGCGGCCATGGGCGTACGAGCCGAGCTCGCCCAGCCCGGCACCCAGATAGTCGACCCGAACACCTACAACGGGCTCTTCTCCACGCATGCCGCGTTCATGATCTTCGTCTTCATCATTCCGATGTTCGCCGGCATCGCCAACTACGTACTGCCGCTGATGATCGGGGCCCCGGACATGGCATTCCCGCGGCTGAACGCCCTCAGTTTCTGGCTGCTGCCATGTGCTGGCGCGCTGCTCATGGCGAGTTATTTCGCCCCTGGCGGTACCTTCGATGCAGGCTGGACCGGTTACGCCCCGCTATCGACCGGGGCGCCGATCGGGCAGAGTTTCTTCAACCTCGCGGTCCAGTTCGCAGGGGCGTCGTCGATCGCTACCGCGATCAACTTCCTGGTCACGATCGTGACCATGAGAGCACCCGGGATGAACTTCTGGCGAATGCCACTCTTGGTCTGGGCCAACCTCTCGACCTCGCTGCTGGTCGTGGCGGCCACTCCATTCATCGCGGGTGTCCAGTTCATGGTGCTGTTCGACCGTGTCCTGAACACCAACTTCTTCGAGGCCGCGATGGGAGGTGACGTGATCAGCTACCAGCACATCTTCTGGTTCTACTCGCACCCTGCCGTCTACATCATGATGTTGCCCGGGTTCGGGATCATCTCGGAGGTCATCTCCACACATGCTCGAAAGCCGGTGTTCGGCTACAGGCTGATGGCGCTCGCCCTGATCGGGATCGTGGTGCTCAGCTACTCGGTCTGGGCCCACCATATGTTCGTCTCGGGGATGTCCAGTTGGCTGCGCGTCCCGATGATGATCACAACGCTGCTGATCGCAGTCCCTACGGGTATCAAGATCTTCTCTTGGCTCGGCACTTTGTTCAAGGGGAAGATCCATCTCCAATCGACCGCAATGCTCTTTTCCCTGGGCTTCATCTTCACCTTCGTGATTGGCGGTATCTCGGGAGTCATGCTGGGCATGGTCCCGCTCGACATCCATGTGTCTGACACGTATTTCGTGGTGGCGCACATCCACTTCGTCCTCTTCGGAGGTTCGGTCTTCACGATCTTCGCGGGGCTTTACCACTGGTTCCCCAAGATCACCGGCCGTATGTACGACGAGCGTCTCGGCCGCGTGCACTTCTGGATGACCCTTGCGGGGATGCTCGGCACGTTCATCCCGATGCACTGGATCGGACTCGAGGGGATGCCCCGTCGCGTAGCCGACTACTCGGCCGAGTTCGCCGCTTGGAACCTCGAGATCACGATCGCATCGGCGATCCTCGGTCTTGCCCAGCTGATCTTCGTCTACAACGTGGTCGTCAGCTGGAAATACGGCCCGAAGGCGAGCGCCAACCCGTGGCGTGCCAATACGATCGAGTGGCTGGTCTCGTCGCCCCCGCCGGTATTCAACTTCGATGAGATCCCCCGGGTGGTCGGCGGTCCCTACGAGTTCGGTGTCCCAGGAGCCCGCCACGCCATCCTCGCCGGAGACGACAAGGCGACCGTCGAACAACCCAAACCGGCAACGGTCGGCTCCGTGGGATCGAGCACGTGAGCGATTCGGATACCGCCAACTATCCGCAACCTGATAATCCGCCGAGGACGGGAGACGAGAAGCGTGTCCTCGTGTTCCTGAACGAGGTGGCAGGCGGCCGCAAGCTCCTGGGTGCGTGCAGTGAGATGGCTTCGGCGGGAGCCGACTACTTCGGCTTGATCGCCCCTCAGAACGAGCCCGAGGTCGGCCAGATGGTCGATCCGGATCAAGCCAGGGATTCCGCTCAGAGCAGAGTAGATGTCACCTCTCAGGTCCTCGGTGAGTTCGGCATAGCCTCAGTTGGAGGCGTGATGGACCCCGATCCACCCCTCGCTCTCGACGACGCAATTCGCGCCACCGACCCCGACCGGATACTCCTCTCGTGTCTCTACGAGACCCGTTTCGGCCCTCTTCGCAGGGACTTCGTCGACTGGGCGCGTTCCCGCTACGAGATCCCGATCGAGCACATTCCTGTGCGGGTCGATGATGACGGCGTCAATTGGGACATCACGCACACGCTCGTGGTGGCCACCAAGACGATCAACAGCCAAGAGTTGGTCAGCCGTCTCCTCGAGCGAGCCGAGAAGGGTCCTCATCGCTACACCTTGATCGCGCCCCGGTCCGGCGAGGTGGGCCGCGAGGAGATCTGCGAGAACCTCGCACGAACGCTCAGCGTGATGTACGACAAGGAGATCGACGCCACCGGTCAGCCGATGAGCCCTGATCCGCTCACCGCGATCCGCAATGCGAACGCTCATTACCGTCTCGACGATATCCTCATATCCACCCTCAAGGGCGAGAAGTCCGAGTGGATAGAGCAGGGTCTGGTTCAGGAAGCCGAGAAGCTCACCGGCAAGCCCGTCGAGCACGTCGAATCGTCCGGTCGTCGAGCGAGGGTTCCCGCGACGAGGGCTGCGGCACTCACGGCCGTAGGTTCTGACATCGAGACGGAAGAGGAGGAGGCCTGATGGAGAGTGCATCCGTGACCCTCGGTCACGCAACCGGAGATCATCACCACGGGCCGCCTGAGGCGAACAAGAGCTCGAAGGTCGATCAAACCACCTTGGGTCTGCTCATCTTCTTGGTCACAGAGGCGATGCTCTTCGGAGCGTTCTTCGCCTCTTACTTCTTCCTCCGCGTGGTGGTCAACGACGGCCCCTGGCCGCCTGAGCCCTACGAACTGCCAGTCATGGTGGCGGGGGTCAATACGGCCATCCTGGTCTCATCCAGCTTTACCATCCACTGGGCACTCGAAGGGATTCGGCGCGGTAACCGGAAGGCTGCAACGCTCGCGATGGCCGTGACATGGCTCCTCGGTGCGGCCTTCCTGTTCATCCAGCTCAACGAGTACATACATGTCGGTTTCAGCGCCCGTGACGGCGCATTCGGATCGATCTTCTACGGTCTGACCGGCCTGCACGGCGCCCACGTCATCGTCGGGTTGATCCTGCTCAGCATCGTGAATGTGCGTCTCTGGCGGGGACACTTCGGACCGAAAGCGGAAGATCACCGCGGACTCGAACTGCCGGGGATCTACTGGCACTTCGTGGATGTGATGTGGGTGATCGTCTTCGTCACCGTCTACATCCTCTAGAGGCAAGCCGATCGCACCGGACTCACCCGAGGAGCCCTCGGGTAGCAACGACTTGCGGAACCCGTTCAGGAGCGAGGGCGACGCGTTCCGTCTCGTCGTCCTGGTTTTCGTTTCCGGCGCGCTAATCGTCGCATCAGCAGTTCTGATCTCCCGCACCGTGGCGTTGGTCGTAGCGGGCCTCCTTCTCGCGGTGGGACTCGTAAGGACGGGAATCTGGGTCCGGCGTTCGATCGCATCGCCCGACGACGAGAATCACTGAGACCGCCGTCACCAAACCGGCGGAGGGTAGAGCCTCAGTCGTTGACCGACTTCTCGAGGTACTCGACCAACTGTCTCAACTGGGCCGGGGTCATCACCTGCCCGTAGTTCTGGGGCATCACACCTGCCTGATATCCGGCCGCGACCTCGCTGTTGGGATTGACGATTGCGTTCTCGATCCACGAGGGCGACTGGCCGAGCATGCTCTGGTCGAGATTCGGTCCAGTCACTCCCTGGGTTCCCGCTGCACCGAGGATGTGACAGCCGCCGCAGTTGGAGACGAAGAACTCCTCTGGCACGAAAAGCGGGGGCTTGATCCCGGGCACCCCTGCCACGCTCGCGATGTAGGCCGAGACATCACGCAGGTCGTCGCCGGTGACCAAATTTGCGGGCATGTAAAGGTAGGTGTCCTTCGGATCAGCTGCCCTCGGATACTTGATCTGGTGAGTGACGACACCCTCGATCGTGTCCTGATCTGCCCCGATCGCCCGCGATGCCTTGAAGGCGTAGTCGAGGTTCGGCCCGATATTGGCCTGCGTGCCCGCAGCGGTGAGGGCGTGACACTGGCCGCACTTCTGGACGAAGAGCTGTTCACCGCGCGCCGTGTCTGCGTCCTCCTGCAGGTCACAACCGGACAGAGCGACGACGGAGGCGGTGGCCACGAGGCCTACTCCTATCCGGAGGATCGAGCCGAGGGTTCGGGAGCGATTCATCCTCCTAATCCTATCGGGAGCGGGTGACCGCGCCACGTCCGCCTGCTGACATTTCGGGCTCGGCTTGCGACGAATGGCACGAACGACCACAGAGTATTCGCGGCAGTTCAGCGAAGAGGGATCCGGGCAGGCGTTTCTTCCTGCTCACGGGGCATACGGGCGATCTCTGCCCGGTTCTTGCGCATCCAGGCGATGAAGGCACCGATTGCCACGATGCCGCCCACGACGGCGTACGGCCACCAGGCGAAGAGTCCGAGGACCACGAATGCGATGCCGACCGCAAAGATCACAGGCAGCGCGGTAGGTGCAGGGAGGTAGACCATCTCGGAGGGCTTCTCGGGCTGGCTCATGCGAGGTAGAGAACTGCGATGTAGAAGGCGATCGCGAATACGAGGAGCGCCAGTCCTCCGGCCCAGAGACCGATCTTGATGTTGGAGCGTGCCCGGTTTCGATCCATTGAGGGAGTAACTCTATAGGACGCGGTCGAGAGCCATAGTGCAGAACAGCAGCGCCAGATAGCCAAGGGACCATAGGTAGAGGTTCCTCGCAGACTCGCGGGAAGGCCTTCTCTCGAGCCCGATACTGCCGCCGATGAAGATCGCTCCGAGGAGCGAGGCGATGATCAGATAGGTCAGCCCGAACAGCCCGGTGAAGGCGGGCGCGAAGCTGACCGCGACCAGAACCACCGTGTAGAGCAGGATTCTCTTCCGGGTAGCCTCTTCACCTCTGACGTTCGGGAGCATCGGGGTCCCGGTTTTCGCGTAGTCATCCGAGATCAGCAGGGACAGTGCCCAGAAGTGAGGCGGTGTCCAGAAGAAGACCACCGCGAACGGCCAGAAGGCATCGAAGGTCAATCCGCCGGTAGCGGCTGCCCATCCCACCAAGGGAGGGATCGCACCCGCGGCACCACCGAGGACGATGTTCTCGGGTGTTCTGGGTTTCAGCCACATGGTGTAAACGAACACGTAGCCGAGCAGTCCGGCCAAAGAGAGCGCGGCGGCCAGCGGGTTGACCGTGACAGCGAGCTGTGCGGTAGCGAGGATGCCGAGGGAGATTCCGAAAGATAGGCCCTTGAGAGGGCTGATCCTCCCGGATGCGAGAGGCCGTCCCCGGGTCCTCTCCATCCTCGAGTCGGTTTCGCGTTCCAGATAGTGATTGATCGCTCCCGCTCCCCCTGCGGCGAGATAGCCACCGAGCATCGTCCAGAGGATGGTCCCGATGCCTGGCCCCGAGGGATCGGCGACGAACATCGTGGTCACCGTGGTGAGCAGGAGCAGCGAGATGATGCGGGGCTTGGTCAGGGAGACGTAGTCGTTGGCAGTCCTTATCGATCTCCTCATCAGGCCGTCCCGAACCTCGCTGGGAGCGGCTCCTGCGAGCGCGGCTTCCGACGCTCCGCTCGGGTGTGCTCCATTCGAAGCCGATCGGGATGTCCCCGTGGATCTCGAGGACGAAGTAGTCGTTTCCGCCCGCATCCTACGCAGTCACCGTCTTGGCGCTGTGCCTCTTGACGGCTACCGAGGAGGTAACGGGAGCGAATGCCTGCGTGTAACCGATCAGGACCACCGAGGCCCAGAGCAGTACAGCGGTGGTGAGGTGGGCTGCGATCAGCGCTGCGTTCTCGCCGAGCCACACGTTCAGCCCTCCGAGGGCGATCTGGGTCACCAGCAGGGCACCTGCGAGTGGCAGCAGCCTGCTGCGCGAGCCCATCTTCCACGCCACGACGATCAGCGTGATGATCGCGATCGAGGCGGAGTAGACGAGGATACGATGCGTCAGGTGGATGTCGATCAGACTGTTCAGACCGAAGGGGAAGAGACCTTGGTCTAGACAGCCCGGGAACTGGTTTCCACATGCCATGTGAGCACCTGGCGTCACCGCACCATCGGCGCCGAGCTTCTTCGTCCCGGCCATGTAGGCACCTGCGACCATTGCAGCCAGGAGTAGGCCTGCGGCGGTGAAGACGAACGGCTTCAGTTTCGTCAAGGGGACCCTCGGTGCTTTCCCTTCGACGGACCCCCCGGATTCCCTCGCTGCGGCGGTGAGCCAGATCAGGAGTGCGAAGCAGATCATCGCGAGGAACAGGTGCGCGGCCACCAGTGCCTCGTCGAGGTTGAACTCGACCGTCAGGCCGCCCAGAGCTGCTTGACACAACACGAGCACGCCCACTGCCACCGAACCCCTCACGGGCCAGCGCAGCGAGCGCAGGTCGCGGAAGGCGAGCCAGATCATCACCGCTATCAAAAGCACCACGACCCCGGCCAGGAATCGGTGGGCGAACTCGACGAAGAGGGCTTCATTACCGATGATCGGGAAGACCTGACCACCGCACAGCGGCCATCCGTGAAGACCACTTCCAGACGGTCCGCATCCCAAGCCGGACTCGCTCACCCGCACGATGCCGCCGACGACCACGAGGACGAAAGTGACCAGTGCGGTTGTCAGGGCGAGGCGCCGAAACCGGCGCAGGGCCTCGCCCGCGCGAGGATCTTGCATGAACCTAGGCTACCGGCTCGGGACTCTCGACCGCCTCGGCGGCCTCGGCGGAATCTCTGGCTACCCCACGCCTGATGTCGTGCATCGGCTCGCTCGAGCGCACGTCCGGGACCAGATCGAAGTTGTGGGGCGGAGGGGGTGAAAGGGCGAACCACTCCAGGGTCGAACCTCCCCAGGGGTCGTGACCTACCCGGCGGCCGTGGTTGACCCCGAGGGTGAGATTCGCCAGCCCTCCGAGGACTCCGAGCAGGAGGAAGATCGAAGCGATCGAAGCGATCAGGTTGTAGGTATCCAGACCTTGCCCTTCGAAGAACCTGTAGGTGTCGGCCGGTTGGCCCTCGAGTCCTGCGAGGTAGAAACAGGCAGCGATCACGATCGTGCTCAGGTAGATCACCACAGCGACGACCTTTCCGGCTCCTTCACCGACCTCTCGCCCGGTCATCTTGGGCAGCCAGTAGTGGAGCGCGGCGAAGCCTGCCATTACCGAACCACCGATCAACACCAGCCCTGTCCCAGCGGCCGAGTCGGTGGTGCCAGCGAGGAGCCAGTTGACCGGGATCAGGCTCTGCATCATCTCCCCCGCGAGGCCGATACTCAGGAGCGATACCGCTCCGATCGCATACACGACGGGCGCACGCATCTTGATCGAGCCTCCGGCGAGGACTCCGAACCAGTTCCAGATCACGACACCGATCGGAACGATCAGCGCGAGCGCGAACGCCATCGCGGCATAGAGGAATCCGGGCCGGATCTCCGCGGACATCATGTTCTGCATCCAGGCCAGAGTGCCTAGCACCGCGATCGCCACGAGCGATCTGAGCACCGCTCGCCTGTTGGCAAGAGGCCTGCCGGCAGAGGTCTGGAAGATCTCGGAGATCACCCCGATAGCGGTGATCAGCACGATCAGGTAGACGCCGGTCGTGAAGATCGAGCTCAGGTGTTCGAAGTAGGTGGGGGAGCCGCTCTCACCGGCGTTGAAGAAGACTCCGCCGTAGTGGCGATCGATGATGAGCATGGTCAGCCCCGCGATCATCGCCGGACCTACGATGAGCAGGAGCCAAGACGTGACCACACCGGAGAACGAGAAGACCGGGAATCTCCTCCAGGCCATTCCGGGGGCTCGTTCTCTCGAGGCGGTCACGATCACGTTGATCGCCTGCAGGACCAGACCGAGGGTGGAAAGGCCGACTGCGGCGATCCAGACATCCGTACCGTTGTTGTCGATGAAGGCGAGGTCGCCTGACAGGGGCGGCAGGGCTATCGGGCCGGCCTCCGGAGGTGTGTAGAAGAAGGACACGTAGGTCATGGCGCCACCTGAGAGGAAGAGCCACAGCGCCACCGTGGACAGACGCGGGAAGGCGAGAGAGCGCGCACCGAGCTGAAGGGGCAGCAGATAGGTGATCAGGCCCATCGCGAGGGGCAGGGCGAAGAGCGAGGTCATGGTCACGCCGAAGACCGAGAGCAGCCGGTTGAAGGTCACCGGAGCGATCAGGGTGTTGTCCGGGAGCATCAACTGGAGCCGCATAAGGAAGAACTCGACCACTCCGAGGGCGAGGAAACCCAGTGCCGCGCCGATGAAGATCCTTCCCACATCCTTGTGATCGGAGCTGGTCGCGAAGTCCAGCCATCCGGGCCGCTTCGACTGGATGCCCTGAACGGCGATCTCCGGATGAGTCCTGATCGGATCGCTCATTGTCCGTCCCCTGCATCTTCGATTGCGCCGTACGGACCGTTTTCCGCGATCTCATCCTGGACCCATTTCTGGGCGTCGGCTATCTCGGCTCCCTGCTCGTCGAGCCAACGCTCGAACTCGTCCTCGGAGACCACCCTGACCACCGTTCTCATGGTGGCGTAGTTGGCACCCGAGAAGGCATACGAGGCGCCCTCGAAGGTCCCTTCGGTATCCGGGGTGAACTTGAGCACGTGGGTCTTGCCAGGCACGGCGTCGGCCTTCTGGCTCAGGCCGGGTACCCACCACCGGTGGAGGACGTCGGTCGACTCGAGTTCGATCTCGACCGGCTGCCCGACCGGCAGTACGAGTTCGTAGTAGGAGAAGGTTCCATCGGGGTACTGGTAGCGCCAGAGCCACTGCTGACCGGAGGTGAGGATCCGGAGGGTCTTCTCGCCTCGCGCAGCCATCGCCTCGGTATCGCTCCCGTCCATCTGACTCTCGCTGTCAGCGGCTGATGCTGCGGTCGTCTCGACCCCTGCTCTCTCGGTGAAGACGACGCCGACCACGAATACGCCTATCGCTAGGACCGCAAGCAGTCCACCAACTGCGAGGGTCGAACCATGGCGGGCACGGGCTCTGGTGGCGTGACCGCCCTTCGAGGCACGGCCGCGGATCAGCATCGAGATCAATCCGACGTTGATCAGCAAGATCAACACCGCAGCGATCGCGAGAGCGATCCAGTAGAGGGTGTTGATCTCGGAACCGGTGCTTGAGCTGGCGGGATCTGGTGCGAGCAATTCGCGACCATTCTATTCAGGCTGCGGTCGGTGAGGTATCCCGAGGACCTCGAGCATCTGCCTCGACGGGATGAGAACGAAATCGACCCGCGTCAGTGAGCCGCTCTGGGCCCACCGACGCGGGTCGGAACCATTGCTTCTGCTGCTGAGACGCCGCGTCTAGGCGGCTTTCAGCTCCCCGCCCTTGACCGTGAGGTTGTAGATGACCAACACGTCGAGGACGATGATCAGGATCGACCACAGCGGGAAGGCGGTGATCAACCCGATATGGGCGATGGCGCTGAGCACGCAGAAGATGATCGCGATCACGCGCGCCCACTCCTTGACCGTGAACAACCCGATACTGGTTGCGACCATGACTGCGCCGATCACCAGATGTATCCAACCCCAGGTGGTCAGATTCCAAATGATCACACCGTCGTAGCCATTCGTGACCAGTACCTGACTGTCGTTGAGCAGTGCGGCAAGTCCGTAGAGGACGTTGAACACACCGATCACGAACAGGATCACACCGGCGAATGCCGCCCAGCCGGAGGGACCTATGTTCGCTGCCTTCTTTTTGGCTGCTGCCAACTTGATCTCCTTGTCTTAGGTCGGCCGCTCTCGCGTCCCGACATCGATCGATTGACGATCGACAGTCGGAAGGTAGCCGCCGCTCCGGAGGCCTATTCCCGACCGGCGTGAACGGAGGTAGCTTCATCCCCATTCCACGGTCCTACGCTCAACGCGATTCCCTCGTCGATCGTGACGCGGGGTTCCCATCCGAGGTGCTGTCTCAGTCGCCCGTTCGACACGTCCCCTGAGCGTGAGATGAAGGTGGCTCCGAACCGTCCGATCGCGGGCGGTCGCCGGATGAGCTTTGCGCCACCTTCAGCGAGCGCGCCCATCAACCAGAGGGCCGGGGTGGGGAGCCTCCGTGGAGCGGGGAGCCCGGCAGCGACGGCAAGTCGTTCGAAGTAGTCGGCGAAGGTGATCTTCTCGCCGCTCCAGGCAGTGTACGCCTCTCCGGGCTGACCGGATTCGAGTCCGAGCATGATCGCCTCGACAAGGTCGTCGACGAATACGGGGAGCATCCACGAGTTCTCAGGGACGGCGAGGATCCGACGTTTCATCAACTGCAGCGGCCGCTCTACCCAGGGGACCGAACCCGGTCCGTAGACGTCACCCGGTCGGATCACCACGGCGCCCCGCTCGCGGGCGAGACGATCCGAGGCGGACTTGGTGTCCACGTAGGGAATCCCCACGGATCTGAGGGAAGCGGTCTCGTCCTGAGTCTCAGGGTCGTCGTATCCGTAGACCACGACCGAACTGAGGTGGAGTACCCGGGCGCCCTTCGACGCGGCGTCCAGCACGTTGGCTGTGCCGTTCACGTTGACCCGGATGAAGTCCTCCATGGATCCCCACTCGCGGACATTGGCGGCCGTGTGAACGATCAGGTCGGCACCGGAGACCGCGGCCGCGACGGCGTCCCGGTCGAGCAGATCACCCTCGACCACCTCGACAGCTCCTGCCAGGCGGGCTCTCGTTACGGCCTCCGGATCTCTGTCCAGACCGATCACCACGGCCCCTTGCTGACTCGCCCGCCTGCACACTGCCGACCCGATGAATCCTCCCGCGCCGGTGACGGCGAGCGTCCTTCCTTCGAGGTTCGGCTGGACGGATTCGGTCATCGTGCGGCGGCTCGGTTGCGCGGACATCTCACCTACCGACTTATACTCGCCACGCCTGTGTATCGAGCGGACCGAACACCACCGAAGCGCACCAGATTTCGTCCATTGGTGCGGGGAGTCGCCTTTGCGGCTCTGGGTGCTGCCGCTGTCGTGCCGTTGGTTCGCAAGCAGCTCAAGATCCCACCGGCTGCGACCGCAGCGGCAGTCGCCTCGGGACCGCCTGCGCTCGCGATCCTTTCGAGGCGCACCCCCGCGCGTGACCTTGCCCTTTACTTCCTCCAGGGCTGGGCATTCATCGTCTCCCACGAGTTGCCCTACGACGACCCGGAAGCCCTTCGCAGGAGGGTCAAGATCCAGTACCCGATCCGGATCGACAGGGTAATCGGGAGGGGGAAGCTGCCGAACACGCGGCTCCAGGAATCGTTGTCCGGTCTCGGTCGCGGAAACGCATTCGACAAAGCTCTCTCCTGGGCTCATTGGGCGTGGTTCTTCTGGCCCCACGGAGCCTTGATCTGGATCATGGCCCGCAGGCCCGAGACCTTCGCCCGGGCGGCGCGGCAGACCGCCGCGGTCTACGACCTCGGCTGTCTCGGCTACGCAGCGGTGCCGACGGCCCCCCCTTGGTGGGCATCGCAGGAGGGCCATACTCCCGACCGGGTGCGCCGGATCATGGTGGAGGTCGGTGAAGACACCTGGGGTCCCGCCTGGGAGCGTCTCTACGGGACCTTCGACGGCAACCCCTGGGCAGCAATGCCCTCGCTCCACTTCGCGAGCGCACTGATGGCAGCAATCCTCCTTTCCGAAACCGGGAAGGTAGATGGGGCGATCGGCTGGACCTACGTGCTCACCCTCGGTTTTGCGCTCGTCTACCTGGGCGAGCACTACGTCACGGATCTGATCGCTGGCGCCGCCCTGGTCGCTGCGGTGAGATTCCTCGACCCCCGATTCGAGCCGGTGGCCGAGATCGTGAGCGGCCGATTGCGCGCTCTGGAGGACATCGCCAACGCGTAGGTGATTCCGGTGCCTGACGAACCCCACAAGGCCGATTCGGAAGAGCAGGCAGTAGAAGGAGGGAAGCGGACCGCTTCACCGGAGAGGTCCGAGGATCATCTTTCGGAGAGGGAGCGACTCGCCGGCGATATGACGGCTGAATCACCGGAGCAGGTGTTGGCCGAAGCCGAGCCGAACTTCTTCGCCGCTCCTAAGCGGATCATCCAGACCGTGATCGCGGTGGTTGCGCTCACCGTCGCCATCTACGTCCTCTTTCCGAGGCTGGTCGGACTCCAGGGCGCGTTCCACACGATGGAGAGGGGCGATCTCGACTGGATTGCCGTGGCGCTCGCCTTCAACGTCCTGGCGTTCGGTGCCTACGTCGCGCTGTTTCGCGGGGTGGTAGCGGAGAAGATCATCCATCTGCGCTGGCGCGAGTCGTACCAGATCACCATGGCCGGACTGGCGGCGACCAGGATCTTCTCGGCCGGTGGAGCAGGCGGGATATTCCTCACCTACTGGGCGTTGAGGAAGGCCGGGATGGAGCGGCGACTGGCGGCTGGCCGGATGGTCGCATTCCTGGTGATCCTCTACTCCATCTACATGTTCTCGCTGATCATCTTCGGAATCCTGCTGCGGACCGGCGTCCTGCCCGGTGGAGGGAAGGTGTCGACCACGATCATCCCTGCCGCGCTGGCGGGCGCGGCGATTCTGATCGTCGCCC